>NZ_PNCT01000045.1:0-44397 GCF_005887365.1 Pseudoalteromonas sp. S3785
GGATTTGAACCTGTGACCCCATCATTATGAGTGATGTGCTCTAACCAGCTGAGCTACTTAGCCATCTCTTTTGTTATCACTTCATCGCTGAGTGCGGGGCGTATTATGCTGATATGACCCAAATCCGTCAACACCTTTTTTGCAAAAAAACACTTAACAGGGTTTGTTTGCAGGAAAATTAAGCTAAGAGACTAAATTTTAATAAAATTGCTGTTTTTTTAACTGCAAATCAACTGCCAAAGTACACTAAGTAATAACAACTTAAAACCGTTAGTACAAAAATTGCTGAGTATTTCAGCAGTCGTTTTGCGATCAAGTCGTATTAAAGCCTAAGTTTATTGCGTATTTTAGCTATTGAATGAAGCTATGATACTTAACAACTAGGCTATGTAATCATTTTAAGCAGGCATAAGCCGCGCTAATTGCGCTAAAAGTTACATATTAATCACCGTGGAGGCAGTTGGTAGGGCAATTTGCTTATTATAGATACGTATTTCTCACGTCAAATAGAGTATTTAACATAGCTCGTTAGTAGAATAGTAAATCGTAACAATACTTAATCATTTTGCGGACTAAATGTGTTGCTATCTGTATTAACAAATTCTCTTTTAGAGCAACTAAATAGAAGTTTTTTGCCCAGCTATTAACACGTTTATCCATTCTCAAAATAGATCACTTAGCTAAGCAAAGTGGTATAAAAAGCTAAAAGTGATTAAGGTCGTTTAATTTTTGGATAAAACCTTACTTGGTTACAGGCATAAAAAAACCCGCATTAAGCGGGTTTTTATAAACAGGTTGTTTAAGCGTAATTATACGTTAAACAAGAAGTTCATTACATCGCCATCTTTAACAATGTACTCTTTACCTTCTTGACGCATTTTACCTGCTTCTTTAGCGCCACCTTCGCCGTTAAAGGCAATGTAGTCGTCATAAGCAATGGTTTGTGCACGAATAAAGCCACGTTCAAAGTCGGTGTGAATTTTACCAGCCGCTTGCGGTGCTGTTGCACCAACTGGAATAGTCCAAGCGCGTACTTCTTTTACACCTGCAGTGAAGTAGGTTTGCAAATGTAATAGCTCGTATCCACCACGAATTACTCGGTTAAGGCCTGGTTCGTCTAAGCCTAGGTCAGCCATAAATTCAAGCTTGTCTTCTTCATCTAGTTCAGAAAGCTCAGACTCAATTGCTGCACACACCGGAATAACAACCGCGTCTTCAGACTCTGCAATAGCGCGCACACGATCAAGGTGTGGATTATTTTCAAAGCCATCTTCAGCTACGTTAGCTATGTACATGGTAGGTTTAATAGTTAAGAAGTTAATTGAGCTAATTGCTGCTTTTTCTTCTTTAGTAAGCTCTAAAGAACGAAGTGTTAAGCCTTCGTCTAAATGTGCTTTAACTTTTTCAAGTACTGCATTTTGCTCTTTAGCGTCTTTATCGCCGCCTTTCGCTTTTTTAGCATTACGGAAAATGGCTTTATCAGCACTGTCCATATCGGCAAGTACTAATTCGGTATTGATAACGTCAATATCGTCAGCAGGGTCAATAGTGCCTGCAACGTGAATTACGTTTTCGTCTTCAAAACAGCGAACTACATGGCCAATTGCATCCGTTTCACGGATGTTTGCTAAAAATTGGTTTCCTAAACCTTCACCTTTCGATGCGCCTTTTACTAAACCAGCAATATCAACAAATTCCATACTAGTAGGTAGAATACGTTGAGGATTTACAATTTTTGCTAGCTCGTCTAAGCGAGGATCGGGTACCGGTACTACACCTGTGTTAGGTTCGATGGTACAAAAAGGAAAGTTAGCGGCTTCAATACCCGCTTTAGTTAGTGCATTAAAAAGCGTTGATTTACCAACATTAGGCAAGCCAACGATGCCACATTTAAAACCCATAGTAAGATACCTTGTTAAGATTCGTTTAAACGATTATGGTTTAAAAGAATGTAGTCTGTTTTGTGCTTTTAACACACCATCTTTTGCAAGTATTTCCATACAACGAACTGCTTCATCAACCGCTGCATCCATTTTTTCTTGGTCTTCTTTGGGGGCTTTTCCAAGCACCCAACCTGTGACCATTTCACGATGTCCTGGATGACCGATACCTATGCGTAAGCGCATAAAATCTTTTTGGTTTGCCATTTTTGCAATAATGTCTTTTAAGCCATTATGACCGCCATGGCCGCCGCCTTTTTTAAGTTTGGCAACGCCTGGGTCTAAATCCATTTCGTCATGGGCAACGAGTATGTTTTCCACGGGGATTTTGAAAAAATTGGCTAAACTACCGACCGCTTTACCACTTAAGTTCATGTAGGTGGTGGGGATCAATAATTTGAATTCTTGGCCTTGGATGATCACTTTGCCAGTTAGGCCGTGATATTTAGGATCGTGTTTGAGCGTGCAGTTGTATCGTGCTGCGAGTTCTTCAATAAACCAAGCACCTGCATTGTGGCGTGTGTTTGCGTATTCGGGGCCTGGATTAGCCAGGCCCACAAGCATTTGAATAGAATTCAAGGTGCAAGACCTTAAATATTATTCAGCAGCGTCTGAAGCTTCTTCTTCAGCTGGAGCTGCTTTGTTAGCTTTGATAGTTACTACTGACAGGTCGTGGCCTTCGCCTTTACCTAGCTCAACAGACTGAACGCCTGCAGGAAGCTCAAGGTCAGAGATGTGAACTGAATCACCAACTACTAGGTTAGAAACGTTAACTTCAACGAATTCTGGTAACGCTTTAGGAAGACAAGAAATCTCAACTTCAGTTAACTGGTGAACAACAGTTGCGCCAGCTTTAGTTACTACTTCTTCACCGATGAAGTGAAGAGGAACTTTAGTTACTAGTTTGTGAGTTGCATCTACACGTTGGAAATCAAGGTGAGTGATTTTTGGCTTGAATGGGTGACGTTGAATATCTTTTAAGATAGCTTCAACAGACTCGCCGCCAACATTTAGCGTAAGAATGTGCGTGTAAAAACCTTCGCTTTCTTGTGCTTTGATCATGTCTTTATGAGCAAGAGTAAGCGATACCGCTTCTTTATCTGCACCGTAAAGGATAGCAGGTACTTTGTCTTCGCGACGTAGGCGGCGGCTCGCACCAGTACCAGTTTCTACGCGAAGTTCAGCGTTGTAAGTATAAGTTTCGTTAGACATAATGTCTCCAATAATTAAAAGTGTTAGGGCCTTTGCGACCAAGGTCCCTACCCAAAAGGCGCGCTATCATAACACCACCCCCCGATAAAATAAACAACACATACAAAAAAAGCGCCAAAAGGCGCTTACATGTTCAAGCAGATGCGTGGTTTTAGTGTTCAAACATCGCTGAAATAGATTCTTCATTGCTGATGCGACGAATTGTTTCGGCTAACATGTCAGCAAGTGTCAGTACTTTTACTTTATCAAGCGCTTTTAATTCATCAGATAACGGAATTGAGTCAGTTACAATCACTTCATCGATTACTGAGTTACGGATGTTCTCTGCGGCTTTGCCCGATAAAATAGGGTGTGTTGCATAGGCAAATACGCGTTTAGCACCATGTTCTTTAAGTGCTTCTGCGGCTTTACATAAGGTACCACCGGTATCAATCATATCATCTACGATAATACAGTCGCGCCCTTCAACATCACCAATAATATGCATTACTTGAGAAACGTTTGCTTGCGGGCGACGTTTATCAATAATAGCAAGGTCTGTGTCGTGAAGTAGTTTTGCAATAGCGCGGGCACGCACTACACCACCAATATCTGGTGATACTACAACAACGTCTTCAAACTCACGCTCTTCCATATCTTCAAGTAGTACAGGGCTACCAAATACGTTATCTACTGGTACATCAAAGAAGCCTTGGATTTGCTCGGCATGTAAATCAACCGTAAGAACGCGGTCAACACCTACACTTGATAAGAAATCGGCAACAACTTTAGCGGTAATTGGAACGCGCGCAGAACGTACTCGACGGTCTTGACGTGCATAACCAAAATAAGGAATAACGGCCGTAATACGACCTGCTGATGCACGACGTAGAGCATCAACCATAACGATAAGTTCCATTAGGTTATCGTTAGTAGGGGCACAGGTTGATTGCAAGATAAAAACATCCGAGCCACGAACATTTTCATTTATTTGAACACTGATCTCACCGTCGCTAAAACGGCCAACAACAGCATCGCCTAATTCAATATACAAACGTTTTGCAACTTTTTGAGCTAACTCAGGTGTTGCGTTACCAGCGAAGAGCTTCATGTCAGGCACGGTAGGGTTCCTCAGGCACTGAATTTTTGGACTAACGGGTAAATAGGTAAAACCTACTACGCGTTAACTTATGATTACTTGTACGTTACTTCATTGATCGAATATGGCGGCAAGCTCCGTATGAGCAGGTGAGACATTTGTGCTTGAAGCAACAAAACCCTGCCAAGTATGGGGGAGGTTATCAAGTACATCTTGTGCTTGAACTTGACTAGCAAATTCGACAAAACAACATGAACCTGTTCCGGTCATCTTCGACGGGGCGTATTTTAGCAACCACTGTAGGGTTTTTTCAACCTCGGGGCAGAGCTTTTTAACTAAAGGCTCACAATCATTGGTTAATTTGTGGGTTTGCCAATCACCTGAAATTTTTGGTGTGTCGCGTTTTAAATCTGGATGGGTGAATATTTTAGCGGTACTTACATGTTGATTAGGATGTACTACACAATACCATTTTTGCGCTAATTCTACGTCCACCAACTGTTCGCCAATACCGTGCGCTATGGCGCTTTTACCACGAATAAATACTGGTACGTCGGCACCTAATTGCAAGCCTAGGTTGGCTAATTCATCGATGCTTAGCTGAGTATCCCACATTTTATTAAGCGCAAGTAACGTGGTGGCAGCATCTGACGAACCGCCACCAACACCGCCGCCCATAGGCAGGCGTTTAATTAGATTTATTTTCACACCTGATGAAATACGACAATGTTTTTTAAGTAATAAAGCAGCTTTATAGATGAGATTATCGCAATCTGCTATGCCTTTAGTATCACCCGTTACTAAAATAGTAGCGCTTTCATTAGCAGAAAATTCGAGTGTGTCTCCAAAATTTAAAAAGGTAAATAAAGTTTCTAGTTCGTGATAGCCATCATCACGACGCGCGTTGATGTGTAAAAATAAGTTGAGTTTTGCCGGCGCAATGACCGAAAAAGCCGTTTGAGTATTCATGCTTAATTAAACTGCCAATTGTAGAGTTGAATTTTGATTTTAATTTGCTGGTGTTTTAGCGTGACATTGCCGGGGACCCAAAAGCCACCTTGCTGTTTATAGTTTGAATACGTTATTTGCCATTTTTTATTCGTGTTATCGTACCAGATAACTTGTTGTGCACGGCCAAGTTCGTCTACTTTTAATGTTTGTGAGGTTAACGTGCCTTTTAACCAGTTATCAGCGTTATCAACAGGTAAATCAAAACCGGTTAAGCGTTTCAATAATAACGCAGCGTTAGTATCCGTGTATGTTTTATCGTCGTAATCAAGTAGCGCACCTGTGCGGGTTTGTTTTAACGACAATATGCGTGTACCAATAAACGTAGTGAGCACTAAGTTGTTTTGTTTTTCGTCTTGTTGCCAATTTAAGTTTGCAGATTGTCGCTCATCTGGACTTATAAACGCTAACTTACCTTGAGCTTGCCAGGTTTTTTGCGCCGCTAAGCGAGGTTTCCAATCATCGTAAAGCGTTGTTTTTGTATCAATTTTGTGGGCGCAGCCCGCTAAAAACAGAAAAAGAGTGAATAAAATTAAATAATGTCTAATCAAATGTTGTTCCTTACTTTCCATATTCCGCTGATTTTTGGTAAAATTGCCGCCTTTAAAGTAGGGCGCAGCAATATTTGGCAAATATGACCATCATAGCACTTGGTATTAATCACAAAACCGCATCCGTAGAATTACGTGAAAAAGTGGCTTTTTCGCCTGAGCAAATGTCTGAGGCGCTCCAGCAATTAAGCGGTCATGCCGACTTTAACGAAGCCGTTATTGTATCTACCTGTAACCGTACCGAAATCTATTGTAGCCTTGAGCAGTCAAATTCCCAAGCATTGCTAGCGTGGCTTGCCAGTTTCCATGGCTTAGATGAACATGAACTGAGCAAAAATATATATTGCCACCAAGGTGATGCTGCTATTAATCATTTAATGCGTGTTGCGTGCGGCTTAGATTCATTGGTATTGGGTGAGCCGCAAATTTTAGGGCAAATTAAGCAAGCTTACCATAGTGCTAAAACACATGATGCTGTAGGCGTTAAGTTTGATAGGTTGTTTCAAAAAACCTTTTCGGTCGCTAAGCAAGTTCGTACCGACACCGATATTGGTGCCAGTGCTGTGTCGGTGGCGTTTGCTGCGGTTAATTTAGCAAAACATATTTACGGCAAGCTTGATAAAACTAATGTGTTATTAATTGGTGCCGGCGAAACAATAGAGCTTGTCGCTAAACATTTATACCAAAATGAGCCGCAACAAATTACGGTTGCCAATAGAACCATTGAGCGTGCACGCGGTTTAGCGCAGGAAGTATCGGCCGATGTGATTGCGCTGGCGCAGTTACCTGAACGTTTGCACAAAGCCGATATTGTTATTAGCTCAACAGCCAGTACGTTACCAATTATAGGTAAAGGGGTAGTAGAGCAAGCATTAAAACAGCGCCGCCATAAGCCTATGCTGTTTATTGATATAGCTGTACCGCGCGATATAGAAAGCCAAGTAGGCGAGCTTGATGCGGCCTATTTATATTCCGTTGATGACTTACAAGCCATTGTAAGCGAGAATATGGCCGCGCGTGAACAGGCAGCACAGCAAGCACAATTAATAATAAGCGAGCGCGTAAAAGAATTTGAAATGTGGGTTCGCTCTCTCGATTCGGTTGACTTAATTCGCCACTACCGAAACGACGTACAAACCATTAAGTCAGAACTTGTTGAGCGGGCGGTTAGTCAGCTAAATACAGGTAAAGATGCAGAAAAAATTATATTAGAGTTGGCCAATAAATTAACCAACCGCTTAATGCACGCGCCTACCCGTGCAATTCAAGATGCGGCTAAAAAAGGTGAAGTGGCTCAACTAACTCAGTTGAAAAAAATGTTAGGTATTGATCAGGAATAACAGTTAAATGAAAGAGTCTGTATATCGTAAATTAGAAACCTTAGTAGAACGCTACGAAGAAGTACAAGCGCTACTGAGCGATCCGTCGGTCATTAGTGATCAAAACCGCTTTCGTGCTCTTTCAAAAGAATACTCTGAGCTTGAAGAAATTGTAAAAACATTTTTAGCATACCAACAAGCACAAGACGACGTCGCCACTGCTGAAGAAATGCTAAAAGATTCAGACCCAGATATGCGTGAAATGGCGCAAGAAGAATACAAAGAAGCTAAAGCGCAAATTTTATCATTAGAAGATGAGCTACAAGTGCTTATGCTTCCAAAAGATCCTAAAGATAACAACAATGTATTTTTAGAAGTACGTGCCGGTACTGGTGGTGACGAAGCGGCTATTTTTGCAGGCGATTTATTTAGAATGTACAGCCGTTACGCTGAAACACAAAAATGGAAAGTGGAAGTGGTGAGCACCAATGAAGGTGAACACGGCGGCTACAAAGAAGTTATCGCAAATATTAGCGGCGAAGGCGTGTACGGTAAGCTTAAGTTTGAATCGGGCGCTCACCGTGTACAACGCGTACCAGAGACTGAATCGCAAGGGCGTGTACATACCTCTGCGTGTACGGTAGCAGTAATGGCTGAAATTCCAGAAGCCGAAGCCATTGAAATAAACACTGCTGATATAAAAGTAGATACATTTAGAGCCTCGGGTGCCGGTGGGCAGCACGTAAATAAAACCGATTCTGCAATTCGTATTACTCATATTCCAACAGGCGTGGTGGTTGAGTGTCAGGATGAGCGTTCGCAACATAAAAACCGTGCTAAAGCGATGTCGGTGCTTTCTGCGCGCTTACAGCAGGCCGAAGATGAAAAACGCCAAGCCGAAGAAGCTTCTGAACGTCGTAATTTAGTGGGAAGTGGCGACCGCTCAGAGCGTATTCGTACTTACAACTACCCGCAAGGACGTATTACCGATCACCGTATTAATTTAACGCTTTATCGCTTAAACGAAGTGGTAACCGGTGATTTAGGCGCAATTATTGACCCATTAATGCAAGAGCATCAGGCCGATTTACTTGCCGCCATGGGCGATGAGTAATTGTGAGTCACACTCTTGAGCAGGCAATCGCGGTTGGTGCAAACATACTTGCACCAACAAGTGACAGTGCCAAATTAGATGCACAAGTACTGTTATTACACGTTCTTCAAAAGCCTCGCAGTTATTTATTTACATGGCCAGATAAGCTGCTTAGTAGCGATGAGCAGCGCCAATATGATGAATTTTGTCAGCGGCGTTTAAATGGTGAGCCCGTAGCGCATATTATTGGTGAGCGCGAATTTTGGAGCTTACCCCTAGAGGTAAATACCACGACGCTTATTCCTAGACCGGATACTGAAACCTTAGTTGAACACGCTTTAGAGCTTGCCATGCCTGAGCAAGCTAAAGTGCTTGATTTAGGCACTGGGACTGGTGCTATTGCACTTGCACTGGGCAGTGAAATGCCAAAGTGGCATATTACCGCAGTAGACAAAGTAGCAGATGCGGTGGCCTTAGCGACGCGTAATCAGCAGCGTTTAGCGATTAATAATGTGCAAGTTATGCAAAGCAATTGGTTTAGCGCGCTGAAAAATGAGCAGTTTAATTTAATTGTTACCAACCCCCCTTACATTGAGCACGACGATAAGCATTTAAAAGAAGGGGATGTGCGCTTTGAACCGCTTTCTGCATTAGTGGCCGATGAGGCTGGAATGGCTGATATAAAACAAATAATTACACAATCACGTGACTATTTGCTCGCGAGTGGCTATCTTTTAATAGAACATGGTTTTGAACAGGGTGAAGCTGTTCGACATTTGTTTGAACAAATGGCGTATATAAATATTAAAACAGTAAAAGACTTGGGAAATAACGATCGTGTAACGCTCGCACAATGGCCTTAATTTGACAACAAACAGCCATGATGTGTGTTCTATAAATGCATTAAGGAACTTTTAATATGATGGGTGATTTTTTATTTTCAGATGAGCCAGAAGAGTTAGAAAGTGAAGTAGAGCTTGGCACTTGGAAAGTATTAATCGTTGATGACGAACCTGAAGTTCATGCTGTTACAAAGCTTGCGTTGAGTGATTTTGAATTTCAGAATAAACGTTTAGAGTTTTTAAGCGCATATTCAGGCGCTGAAGCAAAAGAATTAATAAATGCGCACCCAGATGCCGCTATTGTACTGCTAGATGTAGTAATGGAAACCGATGATGCCGGGTTGCAAGTTGCTAAATTTATCCGCGAAGAAGCTAACAATAATCATATTCGTATTATTTTAAGAACAGGTC
Source organism: Pseudoalteromonas sp. S3785 (assembly GCF_005887365.1). NCBI lineage: Bacteria > Pseudomonadati > Pseudomonadota > Gammaproteobacteria > Alteromonadales > Pseudoalteromonadaceae > Pseudoalteromonas > Pseudoalteromonas sp. S3785. The sequence goes on from NZ_PNCT01000045.1 coordinate 9,455, forward strand.
AGCCAGGGCAAGCACCTGAACGTCAAGTTATTATTAATTATGATATTAATGATTACAAATCAAAAACAGAGTTGACAGCGCAAAAGTTGTTTACTGTTATTATGTCAAGCCTGCGCTCGTATCGCGATATTATTTCTATAGAACAATCTCGCGAAGGGCTTGAAAAAATCATTATTGCCTCGCGGGATATTTTTGCAACGCGTTCAATTGAGCAGTTTATGGAAGGAGTAATGCAGCAACTTACTTCTTTACTAGGCATTGCGGATCAAGCCGTTTATGCAACAACATTGGTTGCTCAAAATATTGAAGACAGTAGTAACGATAAGTTGATTGTTCGCTCTGCTACGGGAGAGTTTGAAAAAAGCGAAGGTAAAGTTTTGGATGATGTACTTCCCAGTGAGCAATTAGAAGCCTGCCATAAAGCACTTGAAGATAAGAGCATAATCTATAAAGACAACTATTTATTTGCTTATTGTAGCAGCGAGTACAATCATAATTCGATGCTATTTATATCGGGGATCCCTAAAAATATAACCGATACGCAACGTAATTTAATTGAGATTTTTTCTCAAAATGTGCAACTTGCATTTGAGAACGTGCAACGCCAACAAGGCTAGCTATTACTGTACATTAAAAAGCACATAGCGTTTGCAGCTATGTGCTTTTTGGTTTATGGGGCATAATAGCCGATATAGTCCGTAGAGCATGTTGAACGTTAAACGGATTCTAATACCAATCCGCAATAATATCTAATCGTTTTGCGGGGCTAAACGTGTCGTTATCTGCGTTTTTCCATCCTCAAAATAGATCACTTACTTATGCGGATTGGTATAATAATTTTAATAAAACAAAAAGTACTGAGGCTTATGGATTATTTAGCAGTAAAACACTCACACATGGCAATTGCTATGCTAAGCGTTATTTTATTTTACATCCGCTCTTTTTCGCGTATGGGCAGTGGCAAGTTTGCCAAAAATAAATTGGTTTTTATTGGCAGTCACAGCATTGACACTTTGTTACTTATTTCTGCATTTACACTCGTATTTATGGCCAAAATAAACCCATTTGAGCAACTATGGTTATTAGAAAAAATAGTGCTTGTGGTGATTTATATTGCGATAGGTATTATTAGTGTTAAACAAACGAAAACACTGCCTAAAATTATGTATGTGGCGGTTAATACGGTGGTCATTTTAGCAATAGGGTATTTAGCAACGGCTAAAGCGCCGCTACTTTTATAAGAATTTTTGGTTAAGAGTCGATGCGTGTTTAATTTTTTTAGACACGCACAGCACCCTAGAAAAACGCTTTATTCGGCAAACGCCGCTCTGTATTTGCCAAATCCTTCACACTTTCACAAGCTACCGTGCTACCACTTTTTTGTAAAGCGCATCACTATTCTTAATTTATAAGCCAAAGCTTTGCTGGATTGGTAACTATCCTTAAAATTAGGTAAACTATGCCTTCGTTTTTTAATAAATGTTGTAGTATTGATGACCACCCTCGGGTATGACGAACACGACGAATCTTATTTAGATGATGCATATGATGAATTTACTCCACCGCCACTTTATCGGTGTATTAATGCAGAATCGAAATGGGACCCTCAAATAGACTTAGCACCTACTTTTTCTGTTTTAACTGACTTTGAACAGCAGATAAGTGCATTGTGCGTTAAGCAAAAAGACCCTCACGATAGATTAGAAGCTTTACTTGATACTTTTTATAGCAAGTGGCTATTTAGTGCCTCAGGCTTAAAGGTGCCAGAGCATAAAATAAATAGTTTGAGTTACACACTCACCATGCGCAGCGGCTCAGTAACCACATTAGGAATTTTATTAACACACTTGCTTGAGCAAGCGCAGCTAGATGCTAGCGTGTGTATTAATCAGGGCGATATTAGCGTTCATGTCGCAATAAGTGATGAAGAAGGCTACATTATTGAGCCGAGCAGTGGACAACAAAGCTGGTATATCATTCCTGAAAATGCGGATGAAGAAAATGGCCAAGAACAAGAGCCACTTGAGCTTATCTATAACGATGAAGTTTATAAATTGTTTTTAGCGCAGCAAAAATGGTCGTTTATTAGCGAGAATAAATTTGGCCATGCTTTAGTTTGTGTTGAGTTGCTAATGGAGCTATTAGGCGATGACCCGTACGAGAGACGCGACAGAGGTTACTTACTCAACCAGTTAGATTGTCCTAAAATGGCACGCGATGATTTACAGTTTTTTATTGATGAGTGCCCAGACGACCCGGCAATCGAAATTATTCAGCATCAACTAGAAGAACTTGAAGATAATAATAAAACACACCATTAAGAATAGGAACAAATATGGCTGATACTCACACTGCATTAATTACCAATGATGCTGTTGTACTGGGGTTGCTTGCTGTAATTTTAGGGTTTATTTTTAAAACCTCTAGCAGCGAAAATCCCAAACTAAAAGCATTTTATAAGTATGTACCGGCATTATTGTTGTGTTACTTTTTACCTTCTTTACTCAATACCTTTGGCATTGTTGATGGGCATAGCTCCAATATTTATTATGTTGCCTCGCGATATTTACTGCCTGCATGTTTAATCTTACTTACCATTAGTATTGATTTAAAAGCGATTATCAATTTAGGCCCCAAAGCGCTCATTATGTTTTTAGTGGGAACGCTGGGTATTGTGATAGGTGGACCTTTATCAATTTTAGTGGTGAGTGTATTTAGCCCTGATTTAGTAGGCGGCCACGGCCCAGATGCTGTTTGGCGTGGTATGACAACGGTTGCCGGCAGCTGGATTGGTGGCGGCGCTAACCAAGCTTCAATGAAAGAAATGTTTGAAGTGGGCGGCGATATTTTCTCGGTTATGGTGACCGTTGATGTGATTGTGGCGAATATTTGGATGGCTGTTTTATTACTAATGGCCGCAAACCATAAAAAAATTGATGCCGCAACAGGGGCTGATACTACCGCCATTGAAGATTTAAAAAACCGTGTTGAGCAATACCACGCAGAGCATGCTCGCATGCCGACACTTAATGACTACATGACCATTATTGCCATAGCATTTGGTATAACAGGGCTCGCTCATTTTTGTGCCGACTTTTTAGGGCCGTTTTTTGCAAACAATTATGCGTGGGCTAAAGAGTACAGCTTAAACAGTAAATTCTTTTGGCTAATTGTTATTTCAACCACGATTGGTATTAGTTTATCATTTACTAAAGTAAGACAAATAGAAGCGTTTGGCGCATCAAAAGTTGCTTCAAGCTTTTTATATATTTTAGTAGCATCAATTGGCTTACACATGAACGTAACCGCTATATTTAGTAACCCTGGGTTATTTTTAATTGGGGCTATTTGGATGCTAACACACGCAAGTTTAATGCTGATTGTGGCCAAAGTAATAAAAGCCCCGTTATTTTATATGGCGGTTGGCTCGCAAGCTAACGTTGGCGGCGCTGCGTCGGCGCCTGTGGTGGCTTCTGCGTTTCACCCTTCGCTTGCGCCAGTGGGCGTGTTATTAGCTGTACTAGGGTATGGTGTAGGTACATATATGGCCTACATTTGTGGATTAATGATGCAAGCAGTTGCACCTTAAGGAATTTAAATGAACAACCAAGTAATTAATATTAATAACATTGAGCTGGCAAACGACAAACCATTTGTATTATTTGGTGGTATGAATGTTTTAGAATCGCGCGATTTAGCAATGCGCATTGCAGAGCACTATGTAGAAGTAACGTCTAAATTAAATATTCCTTATGTATTTAAAGCCTCGTTTGATAAAGCGAATCGCTCATCAATAAATTCATACCGCGGTCCAGGTATGGAAGAAGGCTTAAAAATATTTGAAGAGATTAAAAATACCTTTAATATTCCGCTTATAACCGACGTGCACGAACCACACCAAGCAGCGCCTGTTGCTGAAGTGGTTGATGTAATTCAATTACCTGCATTTTTAGCACGCCAAACAGATTTAGTAGTCGCTATGGCTAAAACGGGTGCCATTATTAATGTGAAAAAACCACAGTTTTTAGCACCACACGAAATGCGTCATATCATTACTAAATTTAATGAAGCGGGTAACAACAATGTTGCACTGTGTGAGCGCGGCTCAAGCTTTGGTTACAACAACTTAGTGGTTGATATGCTAGGTATGGATGATATGAAAGCTATGGCACCGGTTATTTTTGATGCAACCCATGCGCTACAACGCCCAGGCGGGCGAGCAGACTCTGCTGATGGACGCCGTGCACAAGCTGCCGAGCTTGCTCGCAGTGGCATGGCATTGGGTATAGCGGGCTTATTTATTGAAGCGCACCCTAATCCTAATGAAGCAAAGTGTGATGGCCCATGTGCATTAGCACTTAGTAAGCTTGAAGGGTACTTATCGCAAATGAAAGCAGTAGATGATTTAATTAAAAGCTTTGCACCACTTGATACAAGCGCAAGCGATTTATAATTTAACACCTATTTAAGTAATAGTTAAAAAGCGGCTTAGGTCGCTTTTTTTATTCCTTTAATATACACGCACAACGATGCTGTATATAATCTTACGCATAAGAAAAACTAATTCTAAGCTTGGTTACTATGTCAAGACGAGTCCCTCCACTAAACGCACTTAAAGCTTTTGAAGCTGCGGCACGCCATTTAAGCTTTACTAAAGCAGCAGAAGAACTGTATGTAACGCAAGCAGCAGTGAGCCACCAAATTAAAACACTTGAGGAACATTTAGGCCTAAAATTGTTTTTACGTAAAAACCGCTCGTTGTTGTTAACTGAAGAAGGCCAAGGGTACTTTTTAGATATAAAAGAGATTTTTACGCAGTTAATAGATGCTACCGAAAAGCTACTTGCTCGCGGTGCAAAGGGGTCACTTACCGTAAGCTTAACTCCTAGTTTTGCGATTCAGTGGTTAGTACCTCGGTTAAGTTTGTTTAATGAGCTGCACCCTGAAATAGATGTGCGTATAAAAGCGCAAGACCAAGATGAAAATTCATTAAGTGATGATGTAGATATTGCTATTTATTATGGCAGAGGGCATTGGAGCGGGGTTCAAACTTACAAACTACACACAGAGTATTTAGTGCCTTTATGCAGCCCGCTGTTATTAAGCGGTCATAAGCCGCTTAATGAGCCAAGTGATTTAGCTCAACACACGCTGTTGCACGATACCACACGGCGTAACTGGAAAACTTGGATGAAAACGGCGGGTGTACGCAACGTTCAAGTAAATCAAGGTCCCATATTTAGCCACTCGTCAATGGTATTGCAAGCCGCGGTGCATGGCCAAGGGGTAGCAATAGGCAATAGTGTGCTTGCCAAACCCGATATTGATGCTGGTCGTTTAGTGATCCCGTTTAGTCACAGTTTAGAAAGCAAAAATGCGTATTACTTAGTGATCAGAGAGTCGCAAACAGAGCTGGGTAAAATAGTGTCGTTTAAGGATTGGATGCTCAGCTTGGTTGAACAAGAACAAGAGTATTAATAATGATTGAATGGTTTAAAAGTGAAACGCAGCCGGCTATTGCACAGTTTATATTTGCGCACGGTGCAGGGGCTGGTTCAGATTCTGATTTTATGCAGCATATGGCTAAACTCATTAGTACGCAGGGTATTGATGTAGGTTTATTTGATTTTGAATACATGCAAATCGCTAAACGAACACAAAAACGTAGGCCACCAGAGCGAGCTCCAAAACTGTTAGCTTATTACGAGCAAGTACTGACAAATGCGCAACCTAATTTACCGTTATTTATTGGCGGCAAGTCGATGGGTGGGCGCATGGCGTCTATGCTTGCATGTACTTCTGCACAACCGATAGCTGGTGTTTTAGCGTTTGGCTATCCGTTTCATCCACCCGGTAAGCCCGAAAAGTTACGCACCGAACACTTTGCAGACATACCTTGCCCGTTTTTAGTATTACAAGGCGAACGAGATACCTTTGGCACTCGCGAAGAGCTTAAAACGCTTTCTATGCCAAAACAGCCAAGCTTTGTATGGCTTAGCGATGGTGACCATTCACTTAAACCTCGTAAAAAAAGTGGTGTAAGCGAGCTTGAAAACCGCGAAACAGCGGCGCGTGAAGCAGGTAAATTTATAGCCAATAGAGTGGAGCAATTATGATTAAATTATTTTTACTTACAGGCAGCTTTTTTTGCATGCTGTCGGTTATGTTAGGGGCGTTTGCCGCGCATGGCTTAAAAAGTCGTTTAACTGAGTATTCACTTGGGGTATTTAAAACCGCAGCTGAGTATCAAATGATGCATGGCCTAGCGCTTATAGCCGTAGCGATTTTAATTAAGTGGGGTATTAATTTAACTATGGCGGGTGGTTTTTTTATTGCCGGTACGCTGCTTTTTAGTGGCAGTTTGTATTTATTAGCACTTAGCGGAATGAAGTGGTTAGGCCCAATAACCCCATTAGGTGGGTTATGTTTTATAATTGGTTGGGTTGTTATTTTAGTGCAAGTTGCACGATTTAAGTTTTAAAGAGTTTAAGGGTTAATATGTCTAGTGTTGTGATTTATTGTCGTAGTGGTTTTGAAAACGATGCGGCTGCTGAAATAACGTTTCATGCTGCCGAGCAAGGTTTTGCCGGCTATGTTAAAGCCAAACCAAATACCGGCTACGTGATTTATGAATGTTTTGAAGCGCAACACAGCGACGAAATAATCAAAAAGGTCGACTTTAAAAATATGGTATTTGCGCGCCAGTGGTTTGCAGGTACGTTGATTGAAAATATGCCGGTAGAGGACCGTGTGACGGCATTAAAAGAAGCCGCAAAGGATTTTCCATTGTGCAGTGAATTGCGTGTAGAAACCCCCGATACTAACGAAGGCAAAGAGCTGCTGACCTTTTGTAAAAAAATATCAACACCACTAAAAAAAGCACTTGAAAAACAAAACACGGTATTGCGTGAGCCAAAAGCAAACCGCCCAGTGATGCATATACTATTTTTAGCCAATAATGCCGCGTATGTAGGGTATTCGTATAGCTATAATAATTCGCCATTTTTTATGGGTATTTTACGTTTACGTATGCCAAGTGATGGACCGAGCCGCTCAACGTTAAAACTTGACGAAGCCTTTAATGTTTTTATACCTGAGAAAGAACGTGAAGAGCGAGTACAACCAGGCATGCGAGGGGTTGATTTAGGTGCTTGCCCTGGCGGTTGGACCTATCAATTAGTGCGCCGAGGCATGTTTGTGAGCGCAATAGATAATGGCCCAATGAACGATAGTTTGATGGAAACAGGCCAAGTTAAACATTTTAGAGCTGATGGTTTCAAATATCGCCCAGAAAAAAGAAATATTAATTGGTTAGTGTGCGATATGGTGGAAAAACCAACCAAAGTGACTAATCTAATGATTGACTGGGCAGTAAACGCATACGCCAAAGAGCTTATATTTAATTTAAAGCTGCCTATGAAAAAACGCTTTGATAGTGTTTATGAATGCCTGACGATGATCAAAGAAGAGCTTGCTAAGTACGGTATAACCTATGAGTTGCAAGCAAAGCATTTGTATCATGATCGTGAGGAAGTCACCGTTCATTTAAACGTTGTTAAGGTGCCCCAAAATTTGTATAGCTAAATTATAGAGGCATAAAAGTGGTATTAAATAATGTTTACAAATGGCTAGGATTACTTTTTTTATCACTTTTAATAGCCGGTTGCGGCGGCGGGGGCAGTGATGGTGACTCCTCAGACAGCGGTTCGACTGCTAATACTGCCCCTACCGTTAGTATTGATGTTAGCAGCAGTGTTATTGTTGCTAGTCAAACCTTTACCATTACAGCTCAAGCAAGCGATAGCGACGGGCAGGTTTCTAGTTACCAGTGGCAGCAGCTATCGGGGCCTGAATTTACCTTTACAGCCAATGGCAACACACTCACCGTAACGGCCCCAAGTGTAAATACTGACACTAATTTTAGCTTTTCGGTGCTAGTAACTGATAACGACGGGGCGACATCAGAGCAGGTGTTTTCAGGCACGGTTACTGTCCAAAATACGCCTCCTACGGTAAACATTACAGGCCCAAGCAGCGCACTGGCTAATACCCAAGTGAGTTTAACTGCTAATGCACAAGATATCGACGGCACGATTAGCAGCATAGTGTGGGTGCAATCTGCTGGTTCCTCTATTGAATTTAGCCAAACCGAAGGTGCACTAAACTTTACTGCACCGAATGTGAGTGAAAACGAAACGCTAGGTTTTACTGTTACTGTAACTGATAATGCAGGAGGCACTGTGCAAGGCAGCGCAACGGTACTTATTACGCAATTAAACAGTGCGCCTAGTATTACCTTAGCAGGGCCTGAGGAGGCAATGCAAAATGAGTCAGTTACAATAACAGCCACTGCGCAAGACGATGATGGCACTATTAACGAACTAAGCTGGCAGCAAACAAACGGCCCTGTGGTCGAATTCACGCAAACCGATTCAAGCATTACCTTTATGGCCCCAACGGTTGCTCAGAACACCAATATTACCTTTTTAGCCACAGTTAAAGATAACGACGATGCAACCAATAGTGCACAAAAAACGGTAATTGTGGTGCCGCCAAATACTCCACCTGTAGCTGATGATATAAGCATTGAAGTGGAGTACAACTTAAGTGCTGAATTTAATTTATTAGTAAATGACATCGATGGGGATACGGTACAAATTATCTTTCCAGATGATTTAGAAGGGGCACAAGTAAGCGTTATTGATGCCCAAGCGCTGCGCTTTAGCTATACACCGCCTGTAAATAGTATTTCTGCAAAAAGCTATACTCTGATAGCCAGTGACGGTGAAGACAGCACTAACTTTTTACTCAACACAATAGTTGTTGATACCAGCGCTGCAACGGTGACAGAAATAACACCTAATGGATCAGATGAACCGGTATTGGTTGACACCCCCCTTAGCATTACGTTCTCTGATGTAATGCGCAGTAGTTCGTTAACTGTTAATAGTAGCGCGGGTAGTTGTGAAGGCAGTATTCAGGTATCAAGTGATGATTTTGCAACCTGTGTGGCACTGAATATAGAAAGCATATCTGATGGGCCAGATGAAACGAATGAGTATTTTAAAAGCGTTAACCTAAGCGCTAATTTTTCAGAAAACACGCTATACAAAGTCCGCTTAACTGATCTGCTAGTAAATTTCTTCGGCACTGCTTCAATAGCTGGTCAAGTGAGTGAGTTTACTACGTCTACCCAAGATTTAAAAATCACTGAAATCATATCGGTTCAATTTACTAATGATACGCCCTGGGTTGAGATTTATAATGGCACTGGAGAGGCTGTTAATTTACAAAATTACTCATTAAAAACGCACGCAATTAATATGCTTGATAGTTCAGTAAGCGCCGAGCAAGTATTTACTTTACCCAATAAAGTAGTAGAAAACGGCAGTTATATTTTACTGCAAAGCCGCTTTGGTGATGAATTTTTAGCAAGTGCGGCACTTAATAACCCTAAAATTGTGCTGGTGGGTAACCAAAGCGATGAACTACGTCCTTATTGGTATATAAATGGCTATGCAGAGCTATTAAACAGTGCAGCAACACAAACAATCGACTTTGTAAAATTTGGTAACTCTAACCAGCAACCAGTTAGTGCCGCGCAATGGCAAGGCGGCAATGCGCCAGCAATGCAGGCTGAACAAGGGTCAAGCTTAAAACGTGCGCTTAATGCAACAGATACTAACCAAGCAAGCGATTGGGCTTACTCAGTTTTTAATACGCCTGCAGGGCAAAACGATGTTACCTGTGATACCGATACTGATTTAGATGGTATTCCAGATTGTGCTGAGCAAGAAGGCTCAACCTTTGGCGGGCTACCCTTATACGAATGGGGAGCGCGTGAAAATCAAAAAGATATATTTATAGAAATTGATTATATGGACAGTACAGATCCAGGTATTACGCCACAGCGCATAGCACTTGAAAAAGTAGTGAGTGTATTTGCATCTAATGGTTACATGGTTCACTTTGATGTGGGCGATTTGTTTGATCAAAGCACGGGTATTTCCACCGCTAACTTTGATTTAGGGGGCGGTACAACCGTACCATTTAACAGCTACACGCCCTTTGAATATGATCAAGGCACAGCTAATTTATTTGCTTATAAAATGGAATATGCCGATACAACGCGCCGTCCGATTTTTCATTATTTATTAATGGCAAACAGTGGTAACGAAGACGGCAGCATTAGTGGCTCGGGTATTGCTGAAATAAATGGTAATGACCTAATGTTGACCATGGGCGGTTGGGGGTTATCGGTTGATGATCAAACATCACAAAATGTGACGAACAATTACCAAGCATCTACTATTTTTCATGAGTTAGGCCATAATTTAGGGCTTTACCATGGTGGCGATGAAGAAGTGAACTTTAAGCCAAACCATTTAAGCTCAATGAATTACTTATATCAATTAACGGGGCTTGCAAGCATAGGCAATAATGAAGGCGACCGTTATTACGATCGGTTTTATACCAATAATATTAATTGTGACCTTGTACCAAATACTAATAATCAAACGGGCTCAACAGATGACTTTATAATTGACTATTCAAATGGTAGTGCTGCAGATATAAATGAAAGTGCTATTGAAGAAAGCGCCGGGTTAAATAGACCAGGCTCCGAGGCAGTTGATTATAATTGCAATGCAATATTTGGCGATACATTGACTAACTTTGATGCAAACCAAGACTCGCAAATTACTATACTTACCGACGCTGACGAGTGGGGCATGATCAACCTGCAGTTTTACTCGCAAAGTGCAGGCAATCGATTTGGTGTTGCCAATACAATGAGCCATAAACAGTATCAACAACAACGTGTTCAAGCTGTTTCTACTTCATTGCCTAGCTATATAAAAGAAGCAGCACCAAGCGAGCTTATAATCAACCAAATTAAAGCAATTAAAGAGCACTAAATGAGCTACCGATTTAAAAAAGCAGCCCTCTTGCAAGGTGCTATTATTTGTTTTATCGCTGCGTGTAGCCAAAACGCCACATATAACACTGGCAATAGCCATGATAGTGAATGGTTACTAACTGATGCACTTTATTATAATAACAAGCCAGTAAATTGGCAGCAAAGGCGTGTAAACGGGTGCAGCACGTGTTTAATACAAAAAGACTCTGTACTACAGCCCGAGGGCATAACGCGTTTTAATACGCTTTATAAAGAAGGTGAGTGGATTGCAATGCAAGAGCAAAGCAGTTTAAATGTTATAAGGTTAAAACTGCCTTTGCACACCCCCTATTTGTATGTTGAGCAATTAGCAAACGGCGAGCTTAAACTGTTTAATCAGCAGCATACTTATAAAACTAAAATAGGCGAAGTCATCAACATAACGTTTAAAAAGCAGTTATTCTCGATAGTGATCACTGCGTTTATTTTACAAGATGAAAAAAGTGCACCACTGCCAAGGCGCGCTAAATTAAATTACACTGCACTTAAATTGAAGTAGGTAAAATAAAAGCACCAAAAGGTGCTTTTATTAATTGCTATAGTGTTATTTAGCCCGCTCGGTATTTAGAGCGGTAATTATCTACCCACAAACGGGTGGCGCCACACACAGCAACGGGCATAACAATTAGGTTAATAAATGGGATTGCAGTGAGCAGCATAACAGCAAAGCCAAAGCCATAAGATAAGCCTTGCTTAGACTTTAAATCGTCTTTCATTTGTTTAAAGCCTACTTTATGGTTATCGAAAGCGAAGTCTTTGTATTGCACAGCATACATCCAACATGTAAATAAAACCCATAATACTTGGCCAATAACGGGTAAAATCCACAGTAAAATAAAAAAGCCAATAGCGCGGGGTAAGTAATAGCAAAGCTTTGTCCACTCTCTGCCTACCATGCGGGGTATGTCTTTAACTAAATCAGCAAAACCGTCGTCATTTATTTTTTGACCTGTTAAATAAAGCTCAACTTTTTCACTGAGTAAGCCATTAAATGGTGCGGCAATAAAGTTGGTTATTACGGTAAAAAGCATACTGTAACTAAATAGTACAACAAGTATTGCTATAGGCCACATTAGCCACTCAAGCCAACTAAGCCACTCAGGTAACATGTTGTTGATATAATTAAAGCTGTCGCTTAACCAACCAAATAAAAAGAAGAGTGAACTACCAAACAATAAAATATTAAGTAAAAGCGGAATAAGCACAAAGCGCTTAAGGCCTTTTTGGCTAATTAATTTAAAGCCCGAAAAAAAATATTCCATACCTTGTATGATCTGCACAGTAACCTCAAAAAATACTCATATCTGCATGCAGTATAATTAGACTGATAATTTTGAACAGCCTTTTTAAGTAACAAAGTGTTAAACCTGCAAAATTTTTAAAAAGTTGATGAATGTCTTAGTTGGGTCGCTTTGTTAACAATGTTTATTTTTTGTTGCAAAATAATGTGGGCTTGACGCATACTAACACTGATATTTAGCTATTTTATTAAAAACAATTTCTATAATCGTAATAATAAAACTCGCGTTGTAAGTTTTTTAACTATACTCACTTTAAATATACGAACTAAGAGCAGGAATTTATTGATGCACTGCTTTTTTAAAGTGCTTAATAACTTAATAGTACCTAGATGCATGGTGAAGTATGAATACTGCAAAACTAAAACAATTGTTATCTCACCAGCAGAATATATTATCTAAAATTGCGTTAGGTATAGCTTTAGACGATGTTTTACAAGATATTTGTTTAGCTATAGAGCAGATCATTGAAGACAGCTCGGCAAGGTGCTCTATACTTTCTTTAACGGGTAATCAGTTATTTCATCGTGCTGCCCCAAATATCGACGATGGATATTTAAAGGCAATAAATGGTTTATTTATAGGTCCTAACGTTGGCTCTTGCGGCACCGCTGCTTATAAAAACGAACGAATTATTGCGCCTGATATTAACCTCTCACCTTTATGGGAAGGTTTCAAAGAGTTAGCGCAAAGCTATGGTTTATACTCTTGTTGGTCATCCCCGATTGTGTCAACCACTGATGAAATATTAGGCACGTTTGCTATTTACCACGGCACCCCTAAAGCACCTACACAGCAAGATTTAGAGCTTATTGACTATTTTGTACACTTTTCCAGCATAGCACTTGAAAAAAACGCAGAATCGCTAAAAGCTAGGCAGCTAGTTGCAGACCTGCAAAAAAGTAATGAAAAATTTAAAGCGTTTACGCAGGTGATGCCCGATCTTATTTTGATTTTGAACGAAGAGGGAGTCTATACCGATATTTATGGCACCTCGAATGATTTATTACTCGAATCATCGAATGATTTGGTTGGTCAAAGTGTAAAAGATTTGTTCCCTGTAAAAGATGCCGACATGATTATGGGGGTTATCAACAAAACCATCCAAACTAATGAAATGCAAGTATTTGAGTACGATTTAAAAGTGCCTAAGGGCCACATCACCTTTGAAGGTAGAGCGGCCGCACTTAACAACTATCAGCCAGACAATCCAACACTTAAACACGTAGTGTGGATGGCAAGAGATGTGACCCTACGCAAAAAAGCCGAGCAAGAAGTGCAGCGGCTTGCTTTTTTTGATCCTTTAACTGGGTTACCTAATAGGCGCATGCTCAGCGACAGCTTAAAAAAATGTGTAGAGCGTATTAAACGCAGCAACAAAACGGGCGCACTTTTGTTTTTAGATGTTGATAACTTTAAACGAATAAATGACTCACTAGGTCACGGCGCAGGCGATCAAGTACTAAAAGAATTGGCAAAACGCTTAAGTGGCGTATTAAGAGCATCAGATACGTTAGCGAGAGTGGGGGGCGATGAATTTATTATTTTACTCGAATACATTGGTGAGCATAATCACCAAGCCTGTGTTGAATCTGAAATAGTCGCAAAAAAAGTGCAAAGCGTGTTTAACGATAAGTTTTCAATTGGGGAGCTGGCATTTCAAGTGAGCTGTAGTATAGGCATTTGTTTAATCAACGAAGAGCACACAATCACCGATAACATATTAAAATTTGCAGATACCGCTATGTACCGCTCCAAAGAAAAAGGGGGAAACAGCTGCAGCTTTTATGATCCTAGGTTGCAAACATTACTTGAAAAACAAGCTGAATTAGAAACCGATATTGTAAGGGCCATTGCAAATAATGAGTTTTGTGCGTATTTTCAGCCGCAAATAAATATGCAAGGGAATTTAGTGGGTGCAGAGGCGCTGATTAGATGGATTCATCCAGAAAAAGGGGTTATCGCGCCCAACCAGTTTATACCCATAGCAGAACAATACGGTTTGCTCCAAAAACTGCAAAATATAGTGCTTCGTAATATTTGTAGCCTTATCAATCAACTTAGTCAAAGCAATATGATAGAAGAGCACTTTAGTGTATCTATAAATATTAGCCATATACAGTTTAATTCGTCGCAGCTTACCCGTGAGCTATGCTCTACAATTAAAGAGTTCAACATAAAGCCACAACACATAAAACTTGAGATCACAGAAACCATGTTGTCGGGTGATATAAACAGCACAATAAAACAAATGGCTGAACTACAAGAACGTGGATTTGTGTTTTCAATTGACGACTTTGGCACTGGCTATTCGTGCTTAGCACATTTGAATGCCTTCCCTGTTCAGGAAATAAAAATTGATAAAAGCTTCATTGATAAAATTTTAGATAAAGGCAAAGGCTTTAATATTGTTAATACGATTATAAGCCTTGGTAAAAGTTTAGATATTACTGTGGTCGCCGAGGGTGTAGAGCAAGAGGCGCAATTTGAGCTACTAAACTTGCTCAATGCAGATTGCATACAAGGCTACCTAGTCGCAAAGCCAATGAACAGCAGCAATTACCTTAAGTGGCATGCCCATCAATTAAAAAAGCAAAGTCTAAGTGCTTAGTAGCCTGAACGTTGTTTACGCTCATTTAGCTAACGTTTTAATAATTCTATTTTTACCTTATTAAAACATTTTGTTTAAACAACACTAGGAACACATGTCGTAAATATATATTATGAACTTATTATAATGATTCAAAATAAAAAATGGACGACAAGAGATGCAGTTAGTCGAATTAACCCCTAAGGATCCTGATGTAGTTAATGTGTTTGCAGATATAGATAGACTGATAAACTCGTTATATCCGGTGGCTACAGCCCAATCTCTTAAAATAGAAGAATTAGATAAAGACAACGTTTACGCAATTGGTTTAAAAAATGAAGATGGCATTATAGCTTGTGGCGCTATTGTTAAGCAAAATGACGGTACGCTTTATGGCGAAATAAGGCGCTTATACGTTAAACCGAGTTACCGAGGTAGAGGCTTTTCAAGACGTATCATGCAAAACTTGCTGCATTATGCCGGCGAAACAAAAATTCCACTCATTCGTTTAGAAACGGGCCCTAAGCAAACCGAATCAATTAGTTTATACGAGGATTTAGGTTTTGAGCGCTGTGCAAGCTTTGGCTCGTATAAAGATAACCCACAAAGTGTATTTATGGAGCTTGGTCTAAGCCCTGAGCCAAAATAAAATTGCTAATTTACTCCTTGCGCCTGCCCTTTAATGTGGGCGCAAAAAATACTTCACTGTTTTTCATTGCGCTGTTCGTATAAAATTCGCCACGTAAGTTTTAATCTGCATTTAGCACTTCATAAGTGAGAATTTTATCTTTTTTAAAAGTAGCCCAAAACCAATGAGCGATTTAACAGTAGTAACCCACAGCGGTAATTTCCATGCCGACGATGTGTTTAGCATTGCGGTACTTAAGCATGTATTGCCTGCCTTTAACTTGGTACGAACCCGCGATAAAGCCATAATAGAAAGTGCCGATATTGTTGTTGATGTAGGTGGCGAATACAACCCTGACACAGGACGCTTTGATCACCACCAACGCGGCGGCGCAGGCGAGCGTGAAAATGGCACGCCATACTCGTCATTTGGCTTAATTTGGAAAAAGTATGGTGTAGCACTGTGTGATAATAACCAAGCGGTGGCTGATAGAGTAGACGCTGGTTTAGTCTCTACTATTGATGCAATAGATTGTGGTTACGTTAAAGGTGTGGTTGAGGGCATAACGCTTAGCCAAACGCTTTCTATGTTTAATCCTACATGGGAAGAGGAAGGCAACTTTGATGAATGCTTTGATGAAGCCGTTGAGTTTGCAGCGCGTTTATTAACCCGTTTTATTGCCTCAGCAAAGGGAAGCATTAACGCCAAAGATATTGTTGCAAAAGCAATAGAAGAGGCAAAAGATCCCCGCGTGATTATTTTAGAAAAATACACACCATGGAAAAAAACAGTACACCATTTATCAAGCGACGCTTTATTTATGGTTTACCCTTCGCAAAACGGCCAATGGATTATTCAAACTGTACCAGTAGAGCCAGGCTCGTTTGAAGACAGAAAGTCACTGCCTAAAGCGTGGGCTGGTTTATCGGATGAAGAGTTTCAAGCTGAAACAGGCTTAGACGACGCTGTATTTTGCCACAATGGTTTATTTATAGCCGGTACTAAATCGTTCGAAAGTACAATGAAGCTGGCTGACGCGGCCTTGGCCGAGTAACTTGTTTTGCTTAAATATGGGTAAAGAATTTTTTACCCATATTTCACATTATATTTTAGCTAAGTAACTAATTTTTAGTTACTTAGCGTTATTATGTTCTTGTTATTTAAATTACGTGAGGTTTTATGTTTGAAGTAAAAACTATCGCGCTATTTATTATTACCGCCCTTGCTGAAATTATTGGTTGTTACTTACCTTATCTTTGGCTTAAAGAAGATAAATCCATATTCCTTTTAATACCTGCAGCAGTCAGTTTAGCGCTATTCGCGTGGTTGCTAACGTTACACCCAGCAGCCGCTGGACGAGTGTATGCCGCGTATGGCGGCGTGTACATATGTGTGGCTTTACTGTGGTTATGGGCTATTGATGGCGTAAAACTTACAATGTGGGATTTAGTGGGCGGGGCGGTTGCCTTACTGGGTATGGCTATTATTATTTTTGCGCCTAAAAGCGCTTAAAAAGTAAGTCATATTAAAGGTGAAAAACGCCTTACAGGCTATTGTTAACGCGCATATATCGCTCAATTAAATTGCCAACTACTTTTTTATAAGTAAGCGTTAAAGCTGGGTTATCTATTAAACTTGTTTGTACAACATGCCCGGTATATAAGCCATAAAACTCATACGCAAAAATGCTCGGCTCTTTGTCTTGGCTAAAGTAGCCTTGTGCTTGGCAGTTAACTGCAAGTTTAGTGAGGTAGTTAATCATTTTTAAGTGTTGGTCTTGCATAAACTGCCTTACCAAACAATTGGGGCTCGCTTTAAATTCTACCGACGCTTTAATGAGCGGGCAGCATGCCTGCTTACCAGGCGATACCGTATCTAAAAAATTGAGCCACTCAAGCCAGCGTTGCTGAAAATTATTTAAATGAATTAACGCATCTTCATCAACAGATATATCAACAACCTGTTTTCTAAACTCTTCTTCTGTGTAGGCCAAAATAGCCACTTGCATATCTTCTTTATTGGCAAAGTGTGAGATCACCCCCGTACGCGACATGTTAGTTACTGCCGCTATTTTCCCTATCGACAAGCTATATAAACCTTGTGCAGCCGCATAGGCCATTCCTTTGTGCAGTATATTGCGCTTAGTGCTCTCACTTTTTTTCATTGTTAATCCATAAAGCGTGTTATTTGGTCGTACACGTATTGGCTTTTTAAAATGCGTACGTGCCCAAGCTCCTGTGTGGCCACAAGTGTTGCGGGTGTGTTCTCAGTCAATAATTTTATTGCTTCAAAGCTTGCCACTGAGTCATTTTTATCATGAATAAACAACATGTTTTCGTTTATTTTATTTTTAGAATGGTCAGGGTGAAGGTTTTGCCAGCTAATACCATATTTATCCGACACCTTATTAAGCATGTTTTCTAGCATGAGCTCAGAAATCCCCACTTGCCTAACTTTTGCAAACATGGCTTCAAATATTTGTGCAGGGGCAGAGATAAACACAATTTTTTTATTTTCTAAATAATGAGGCGCTAAGTTTAACAAAGCAACACCGCCCATAGAGTGTGTAACGACTCTATTAATGGTAATGTTTTGCCCATTAAAGTACTCAAAAGCCGCTGTTAGACCCTGCATATACCCGTATAAGTGCGAGGTATTGCCGTGCGAATAGCCATGGCCTATGTGATCAATTGAATAAACATTAAAGCCTTTTTCAAGTAGTTCGTCTATTAAAGCAGTAAATCGATTAGTGCTGTCGGCCCAGCCATGAGATAAAAATACCGTTTTAGTGTTTTCGGCTTGGCTAAAATAGTACAGGTTTACTGCACCAAGCTCGGTAGTAAGTTTAATATTAATTGGCTGTATACATGTTCTAAATTCGTATTGGCGTCGGCTATGCGGATTACAAAATACCTTCATGGCAAGGCGGGCACTGAGTTTAGGAAATGTTTTGGTCAGACCAAAAGTGGCAGCCTTTGTTATTTTAGAAAATTTAGGTGGCTTGTTTTGATTAAAATAAATTTGTTTCATATTTATACCAAATAAGTACAGTTGTTCTATTTTATATTAAAAAAGTACAGCTGTACTTATTTTTTTAGCTGTAAAAAGCTAAGGTGTAGGTGTTTTTTCTCAACACTAAAAATCACTCGTTACGAGTAAAAATACTTGTTGGACTTAACAGTCTATTTTTCTTTTAATGCGCCCAACTCGCCGAACCGGCATTCATTAAACAAAAGAGAAAGATAAATGAAAGAGACAACATCACTAGAACAAGCTCGCACGAGTTACAATGTTCGTCATTGGAGCCAAGGTTTTTTTGGTATTAATGATCAAGGTGATGTGTATGTTGCCCCAAAGGCTCACGCCCCAGAGCAAACTATTGCACTAACAGATATTACAAAACAACTTCAAGAAAAGGGCTTAAGCTTACCGGCTTTAGTGCGCTTTCCACAAATTTTACATCATCGTGTGCACAGTTTATGTAGTGCGTTTAATACCGCGATTGAAAACTATGGTTACCCAAAAGATTACTTATTAGTTTACCCAATTAAAGTAAACCAACAGCGCGAAGTGGTTGAAGAAATAGTAGCAAGCCAAGCCGAATTAGAAAAAAAACAATTAGGCCTTGAGGCGGGCAGCAAACCAGAGCTTTTAACAGTATTGGCAATGGCAGAAAAAACCAGTGCAGTGATTGTATGTAATGGCTACAAAGACAAAGAATATGTGCGCTTAGCACTGATTGGCGAAAAGCTAGGCCACAAAGTATACATAGTGCTTGAAAAGCTTTCTGAGCTCGACATGGTGCTTAACCAAGCAAAAGCGCTAAATGTTAAACCACGTATTGGTATTCGTGTACGTTTAGCATCGCAAGGCAAAGGTAAGTGGCAAGCAAGTGGCGGCGAAAAATCTAAGTTTGGTTTATCAGCGTCGCAAGTTTTGCACGTAGTGAACCGTTTAAAAGACGCAGGCCAGCTTGATTTAATGCAACTTATTCATTTTCACTTAGGCTCGCAAATGGCAAACATTCGCGATGTGCGTTTAGGTGTAAGCGAGGCTGCGCGTTTTTACTGTGAGTTACGCAAATTAGGTGCAAACATTGAGTGCTTAGATGTAGGGGGCGGTTTAGCGATTGATTACGATGGTACACGCAGCCAATCGCATAACTCTATGAATTACAGCTTAGCTGAATATGCAAATAACATTGTGTACACCATTGGTGATACCTGTAAGCAGTACGCGCAGCCCATGCCGACGATTATTTCTGAGTCAGGACGTGCGCTTACGGCGCATCATGCAGTGCTTATTTCTAATGTTATTGGTACTGAAAGTTACACGCCAGAGGAATTAGTAGCGCCAGTGGCGGATGCACCTCTGTTATTAAAAAACATGTGGGCATCGTTTGTGCAATTAACCGATTTAACGGATGACCGTGCACTGATTGAAATTTATCACGATAGCCAAGGTGACTTAGCAGAGGCGCATAACCAATTTGCACTGGGGCTTTTAGATTTAACGCAGCGTGCGTGGGCAGAGCAAGTTAACTTGCGTATTTGTTATGAGCTTAACAAACACATGGATAACAAAAACCGTTTTCATCGCCCAATTATTGACGAGTTAAATGCGCGTTTAGCTGATAAGTTTTTTGTAAACTTTTCGCTTTTTCAATCATTGCCTGATGCGTGGGGGATTGATCAAGTGTTTCCGGTATTGCCATTAAGTGGATTAACCGAAGCACCAAAAAATCGTGCGGTATTACTTGATATAACCTGTGATTCAGACGGCGCACTTGAACACTATGTTGATGGCCAAGGCATTGAAAGCACCTTACCCGTGCCTGAGTACAGTGTAGATAAACCTTACTTAATGGGCTTTTTCTTAGTGGGAGCGTATCAAGAAATTTTAGGTGATATGCACAATTTATTTGGCGATACGCACAGTGCCATTATCAATATGGATGAGCAAGGTGTTGCCAGTATTAGCGAGATAAACCAAGGCGATACGGTGGCCGATATGATGCGCTATGTGCATTTAGATGTTGAGAGTTTTCAACAGTCGTACGCGCAGTTAGTGTCTGCAAAAATAGACAAAAATGAACAGCAAAGCGTTTTAGACGAGTTGCAAAACGGCCTTAATGGCTACACTTATTTAGAAGAGTTATAAGCAATGTCTAGCTTGTTTGGTCATGTTGACCACTCATTGTATTCAAACGGGATGACGTTTCTACGTCGTCCTATGGTGCAAAATATTAATGCCATTGATGCAGATGTTGTTGTATTAGGTTTACCCTTTGATTTGGCAACGTCGGGTCGCCCCGGTGCACGCTTAGGGCCCGATGCCATTCGCAGAGCGTCGGTACATTTAGCCTGGGAAGACACTAAATACCCGTGGACATTTCCTTTGTTCGAGCGTTTAACGGTTGCAGATGCAGGGGATTTTACTTATCCGGTAGGCGATCCTGAGTATTTTACGGCACAGCTAGAAATGGCCGCAGAGCAAATACTTCGCCAAGGTACAACGCTGTTAGGCCTTGGGGGCGATCACTTTGTAACGCTTCCGCTATTGCGTGCACATGCAAAGATACATGGCAAAATGGCCTTGGTTCATTTTGATGCGCACACTGATACATACAGCAATGGCTCACGTTTTGATCACGGTACTATGTTTTATCATGCGCCTATGGAAGGGTTGATTGATGTAGAGCACAGTATACAAATTGGTATTCGCACCGACTTTGACCAATCAAAGCACGAGTTTGCCGTGATTGATGCAATGCAGGCTAACGATTTACCTGCCAATGACATTGCAGCGCAAATACGTGAGCGAGTAGGCGACTTACCCGTTTACCTAACGTTTGATATAGATTGTTTAGACCCTACATTTGCACCAGGTACAGGCACACCGGTATGCGGTGGTTTAACATCTGATAAAGTGCTTAAAATACTGCGCGCGCTAAAAGGCATAAATATGGTGGGTATGGATGTGGTAGAGGTATCACCGTCGTACGACCAAAGCGAGCTTACCGCTATTGCCGCAGCAACCATTGCGAGCGAGTTATTGCATTTGTGGACACATAAAAATAAGTATTAACGTTATAAGAGAGCACTACAAAAAAGGTATGGGCAGGCATACCTTTTTTATTTTAAAGATACCGATTATTTAGTAATTTCTTTTAACCAAATAACGCTTAATCCAATAAGCGGCAGGTTAGTGGTTACTGGGTTAAATGCTTCAATAAGTAATTGTGGCTGCATTGCTACTACAGCGAGTAGAAGGCCAATCAACGCTACGATATTTAAAATAACGATGTGCTTTTGTTTATAAAACACTAATAAGCACACGCCAAATATAATTTCGCCAATACCCGCCGAACGTGTAATTAAGTCAGACACTTGTGCTGAAAAACCCGCACTGCCAGTCATCAATTTTTCAAGTGGTGCAATATGATACAGCTTTGGGAAAAAGCCGTGGTATATCCAACTCAGCCCCACAATATAGCGGGCAAGTTGAATATAAACCGTGTTATTTTCTGGCATTATCAATGCGCTCTTGTGCACTTGGGTGGCTTGATAGGTATTCGAGCAAATTATTAACCTTTTCAAGGTGTTCATTTTCACTTGTATGGGCACTTTGCAGTGCTTGTATGGCATCGGCAAAATCATTGCTCGAATAACCCAAATGCTCAAGTTGAATGAGCGCATAGCTATCTGCCTCACGCTCCATATCACGCGAAAACCCTTGCTGTGCAAAGGTAGCACCGGTGCCAAGTGCCACTTCTGCTATGCCTTCTAAATCACCAAATATCACCGCAAGTACAATGGTACTGGCTGCCGATTGCGCGGTCATGCGTACACTATGCTGGTGGACTACATGACCAATTTCGTGAAGTAATACCGCTTTTAACGCGTTGGGTTTATCAGCTAATAAGTTAGCTAATTCATCAGTGACCACTATGCGCCCGTGAGGCATTGCAAATGCATTCGCTCCAAAGGCCTCTGATTTATAAAACGACAACCTATAAATAGATGGCTCAAGTGAGAGTTCATTAAGCATGGTATTAAAGTATTGTTGTACTCTAATTTGTTGCTCATTAGGTAGTTCGCTTTCATCAAGTGCTAGCTTTTCAATTATGGTAAAGCTTTGTTCACCCATCTGCTCTACAACACTACGCGGCAGAGTATCAATACTGTAAACGGCAATAGTGGGCACAACTTTATAAAGCATTAGCCACATAAAAAGCGGTGTAAAAATAACAGCCGCGATAATGGCCCATTTACTTTTTTCAAGGCGCTCGAGTCTATCGAGTTTATTCGTTTTAAAAGGCCAGCGATAATTTACATCAGTAGGAATAAAGCGGCTACCATCATTAAAACACAGTTCGTCAGCAAGACCGGCAAGCCCTGGGGTGAGTGTTATATCGCTTATAGCGTAGCTTGAAATAAGCTGATCATCGTAGCTAATCTCAACACAGGTGTCGCTAATATTAGCGACACCTTGCTGGTAATTGCTTGATGCTTTGGGGAAGTAATGTCCCTGTACGTGCATAATTAGCTCTTAGGTTAGCGATAGGTCAATATCAAATACATTGGCCGCTTCTTCGGCAAATGATGACTGCTCTTGCTGCGTACTATCAACCAAGTTTAGGGCGCTTGGGTAAATACTAACGGTTGTAACCTCGGCAAGCATCCTTGATGTGCGTACTTTGGTCCACGGGTAGGCAAGCCCAAGAGTAAACGCAATGGCTAGCATATTAGTTAACAGTAATATGGCAAAAGGAATAGGCTTAAGCTCTGATTTAAATGACGCTACGTCTTCAAATTGACTGTTATCAAAAATATGGTTACGAATAGCCGCAGCCCACACAGCGGTTACTATTGCTATCATAAATACGTAAGCAATCATTATCCCACCAAACATAATGCCCATTTTGGCTGGATCTTGTGCAGCTTGTTGGTTTTCTGCATTCATTAAATCAAGGCCAAACAAGCCTAAAACAGCCATAAAAATCACCATAGTGATAGAGCTCACCACAAAACAAATAAGGGCGGTTAAGTAGTAGGTTTCACCTTTTAGGTTTACGGTTAACGGCGTATCACCGTAGCTAATATTGCTGTGTATGTAACTGTCGATACGTTTTAAAACATACGGCATTAATAAATAAAGGGTAAAAATACTGGCGATAGGTAACAGTATAAAATTAATGAAGGCTTCGCCGTAATCGCCTTTAAATGCAAAGCGTACATTTCGATGACGGGTCATACGCATATTAAAGCGCAGGCCTTGGTTAATAATCCATGGCATTAAAAAGATAAAAGCAACCGCAAATAGTAAGCCTACAAGAGGAAAAAAGCTGCTACCAAAGGAGTAAATTAAAAATACAATAACCGCTAAAATACGGCCTTTTAAAATTTGCATCGGGGTGGCTAAGTAGTCAAAGCTGTGTCCGTCAATGCGGGTGTGGCCATAAAAGTATCGCATTGTGCGCACTTTTGCCCAAGCCGAATAAATACCTAAAGTAAGCACGCTCAGTAAAATATTGACTATCCAAATACCAAAAAATTCACCGCCTTTACCGCTAAACTGTACTTTGCCGCTAAAAATAGGGGCAGCAGGTTCACTTACTGCAGGGTTGGTTTCTGGGGGAGTAGGGTGTATAGATTCCATTAAAATTATATCCATGTTGTTTTTTTGTTAATTTACCTAAATTTGGTGCAAAGCTCAATCTTTAATAGCCTTACAGCCTACAATGGCGCTGCTTTTAATATATGTGGTGCTGCACTTTAAATCATCTCTGGTATACTAGGGCGATAATTTTATGGGGCTGTTATGATTTCAAAAAACCAACTCAAGCTTATTCGCCAACTTGGCCAAAAAAAGTACCGAAAGCAATATAATCAATACCTTGTACAAGGTGAAAAAAACGTACTTGAGTTGTTAAACAGCCCATTAAAGGCGGTTGATATATTTGCAACACAGGCGTTTATAAATACTCACCAAAACCAGTTTCCACATGTAGATTTTACGCCGGCAGAAGAAGAGTCGCTGACTAAAGCCAGTACCTTAGTGAGTAATAACGCGGCCATTGCCGTGGTTGATATGCCAAAGGCTGATTTACCTGATAATAGCGGCTTAATATTGGCGCTTGATGGGGTTTCTGATCCGGGGAATTTAGGTACTATTATCAGAGTTGCCGACTGGTATGGCATTAAACATATAGTAACAAGTACCGATAGTGCCGATGCTTACAACCCTAAAACAATTAGCGCGACTATGGGTTCGTTTGTCAGAGTATCGGTAAGCCAAGTAGAGCTACCTGAATACTTACAATCATTAAATATGCCTATTTATGGGGCATTTTTAGATGGGCAAAGCGTACATACAACAGACTTTAGCGCAAAAGGTGTGTTGCTTATGGGCAGTGAGTCGCATGGCATACGCGAGCAGTGTGCAAAATTAGTAAGCGATAAAATAACCATACCGGCTTTTGGTGAGGCAGAGTCACTTAATGTGGCAATGGCCACAGGTATTATTTTAGATAACTTTAAACGCCAAGCTTAACTTTTTAACTGTTTATGAGTTAAATTGTTTATAAGTAATAACAATAATAATCGGTAATAACAATAAGATGCGCTTAAGCACTATTAAATTAGCGGGCTTTAAATCGTTTGTAGAGCCCACTAAAATTCCATTTCCTGATCAAATGACGTGTGTTGTTGGGCCTAACGGCTGTGGCAAATCAAACGTGATTGACGCTGTGCGATGGGTGCTTGGTGAAAGCTCAGCTAAAAACTTACGTGGCGATGCCATGACCGATGTTATTTTTAATGGTTCAACTAATCGTAAACCTATCTCGCAAGCTTCAGTAGAGCTTATTTTTGATAACACCCAAGGTGATTTACCTAATACATTTGCCGACAGAAACCAAATAGCGATTAAGCGTTTAGTAACACGCGATGGTCAATCGTTATACTTTTTAAATGGGAGCAAATGCCGTAAGCGCGATATTACCGATATATTTTTAGGCACTGGGCTTGGTCCGCGTAGTTACGCAATTATAGAGCAAGGGATGATCTCGCGTTTAATCGAGAGCAAACCTCAAGAGCTGCGCGTATTTTTAGAAGAAGCCGCTGGTGTGTCTAAATACAAAGAACGCCGCCGCGAAACGCAAACCCGCATTAAAAGTACCCGCGAAAACCTTGAGCGTTTACTTGATGTGCGTAAAGAATTACAAGCGCAACTAGATAAACTGGCTGTGCAGTCGGTTGATGCGAAAAAATACCGCGATTTAAAAGCGCAAGAGCGTACCTTAAAAGGCCAAGTGTCTGTATTAAAATGGCAAAAACTGCATCAACAACAGCTTGAAAAAAGTGAGCAAATTAAAAAGCTTAATGAGCAAATCGCCTTTTTTAAAACGGCCCACTCAGGCCACGACGATGTGCTTGCAAGCCTAGAGGCTCAAGTAAATGCAGAGCAAGATGCGCTTAACGATGCGCAGCACCAACAACACGTTACCCACACAGAGTTGACTCGCGCCGAACAGCAACACATTAATATTAAACAGCAAACGCAAACACTTAAGCAAAGTATGGTTAAGCTTGAGCAACGAAAGCTGCAAAGTGAAGCGCTAAAAACACAGCAGCAAAACGTATGTG
Source organism: Pseudoalteromonas sp. S3785 (assembly GCF_005887365.1). Taxonomy (NCBI): domain Bacteria; kingdom Pseudomonadati; phylum Pseudomonadota; class Gammaproteobacteria; order Alteromonadales; family Pseudoalteromonadaceae; genus Pseudoalteromonas; species Pseudoalteromonas sp. S3785. The sequence goes on from NZ_PNCT01000045.1 coordinate 35,577, forward strand.
AGCAGTTAGCTGTGAGCCACCAAGAGATAAGTGAGTACAGTTTAGAGTGCAGAGAGCAAGTCGAAGAGCTTAGCCTTACACTTGCAGATTTAGCGGATGAAAAAAATAAGCACACAGCCGCGTGGCAAAGCCTAAATCAACAACAGCACGCGCTTAATAATAAAGTACAGGCGCAGCAAAGTAGTGTTAAGCAAACAGAGCAATCATTAGCCCATGTAAACGCACAGCTTAGCCAGCTAAATAGCCAAATTGACGATATTAAAAGTAGCCAATTAGAGCAGCAACTAGCCGAGCAACAAAAATACAAACAAATCCTAACTCATGAGCTTGCTAGTAAGCAAACGGCGCAAACACAGTGCAACGCAGCGCTTAAAGAGCAAACCGATTTAGTAAATGACGCTGAGCAACAGCATCAGCAAAGCGTGCAGCACGTTAATGAGTTAAAAGCGCGCATTGCTGGGCTTAAAAGCAGTTTAGGGATTGAAGATGACAATAAGCAGCACACTTTATTTAATCAATTAGAAGTAAAACCAGGGTTTGAACATATAGTTGAACAGGCACTGCAAACCCTTGAGCATCTAAACGTAGCGGATGTGCAAAGCAACAATAGCGTATGGCCGCAGAAGAGTGAAATACCAGTAAATAGCGTTGCGGCACTCATTATTGAGGGGGTTTATCCAGATCTACTGACCCGTATTGCGTACAGCGAAAGTGCAGACTTAGCTGCATTAAACGATACATTTTATATTGCGGTTATGGATAAGAGCGGTGCTTTACATGCTCGAAACTGGCACCGCGGCGCAGACAAAAACGCCGAAAACTCACAACTTTTAAAACACACACAGTTAAAGCAAAAAAAAGCGAGCTTAGTAGAGGCCGAAAATACACTTGCAAGAGACGTTGAGCAGCTTAATGCGCTAAAAACACAGCAGCAAAAGCTGAATGATGAATTAGCGGTTCTTAAAAATGCAATTCATCAATTAGCACAAAATATTGCCGTGGCCACTACGCGAAGCGACATGTTAAAAGAGCAAGTAGCACAGTTTTTACAGCAACTAGAAAAGTACCAGCAACAAAAGCGTGCATTAACCACTGAGCAATCACAATTATTAAAAACCCGCGATGAGCACAACACTGCGCTTGAAGGGTTACATCACAAGCAAAGTGTTTTAGCTGACGAACTGGCAAGGGCCGACGCCGCTTGCACACGCAGTAATACAGCATACAGCCAAGCTGCAGCGACACTTGAGCAATATAAAACAAAAGCGTATCAAGCCACGTTAAAAGAGCAAAAAGCACACAGTGAGTGGCAGCTTAGTCAAACAAAGCTTAATCATGCTGAGCAAGCGCTCATTAGTGCGCAAGAAGAAGCGCAAGAGCTACAAGCGCAAATGGAAGCGTTACTAATACCTGAGCAAGAGCTCACTGAGCAAATAGCACAGCTTTTAATAAAACATCAGCAAGGTGAAGCGAGCTTAGATGTGATACAAAAAAAGCTTAATGAGGCAAAGCAAACACTTATAAGCAAGCAAGCGAGTCTTAAGCACTCTCAAGGTGAGTTGGTGGCTTTGCAAGAACAACATCAAACGCTAAGCATTGAAGAGCAAAGCCTAATTATAAAAGCGCAGGCAGCACTTGAGCCGCTTGAAGAATTAAAGCAAAGTCTAAAAAGTGTTTTAGATACACTGCCTGATTCACTGAGTTTAAATGCAGCGCAAAATCAGATCAGTGGGCTTGTGCATCAATTAGATAAGCTAGGTCCAGTTAATTTAGCCGCAATAGATGAGTTTGAACAAGCTAAAGAGCGCAGTGATTACCTTAATAATCAACTTGAGGATTTAACCAAAGCGTTAAATACACTTGAAGGGGCGATACGTAAAATAGACAGTGAAACCAAAACACGCTTTAAAGCTACCTTCGATCAAGTAAACAATGACTTTGCCGAGCTATTTCCAAAAGTATTTGGCGGTGGTAGCGCGTATTTAGAATTAACCAGTGACGATTTACTCGAAAGTGGTGTTAGTATAATGGCACAGCCGCCAGGCAAGAAAAATTCGACAATTCATCTGTTAAGTGGTGGAGAAAAAGCGCTGAGCGCATTATCATTAGTGTTTTCTATATTCAGGCTCAATCCAGCTCCATTCTGTATGCTGGATGAAGTAGATGCGCCGCTTGATGATGCTAACGTGGTACGCTTTTGCCGTTTGGTTGAAGAAATGTCACAATCGGTGCAGTTTATTTATATTAGTCATAATAAAATTGCGATGGAAATGGCAGGGCGTTTAACTGGCGTTACTATGGCAGAGCCAGGCGTATCACGCATGGTAGCAGTAGATATAGAACAAGCAGTGCAACTTGCACACACATAACAGTTTATTTTAAGCGTATTAGTGTTAATTAATACACGGGTTTAGGCATAACAAATAATAAAAGGTGAGGGGATGGCCGAAGAACTAAGATTGGTTTTAATTGTGATCAGTGTACTTGTCATAGGTGGCTTATTAGTACATGGTTTATGGTCAGTTAGAAAAAAAGACAGCCCAGAGGTAGCGCCTTCAGAGCGGGTTGAGCCAATGCAAGATACACCTTCGCATACACCTGTTGAACCTAAAGAGCCGGTTGTTGCCCAGCGAGATGAGCCGCAATTTGGCGAGCTAAACTTTGATGCAAACGAGCCGCAAATAGATACGAGTGTGGCGCAAACACCCATTGAAGACGACCTGCAAGTAGTCCAAGAGCCAGAGCTAGAACCAGAGCCAGAGAGCAAAAAAGAAGCGCCAGCAGATGTGTCTGACTTTGTTATCGTGCATATTCAAATGCCTGAGGGGCTAAGCATGCAAGGCAGTAAGTTATTGCCTGCAGTAAATACTTTAGGATTTAAATATTCAGAAGAAGGCTTTTTTAATCGCCATATAGACCCTGCAGGGCAAGGTCCAGTGTTATTTAGATTAGTAAATATGTATAACCCAGGTACGTTTGATATTGATAATATGGAGCAATTTAGTACCGCAGGGGTTAGCTTATTTATGACTTTACCTTGTGAAGGCGACGGGCTTGCAGCGTTTAATATGTTACATAGCGCAGCTAAGAAAATTGCCGATGAATTTGGTGCACAAATTTTAGATGCCGAGCGTGAAGAAATGACCGTTGAGCGCGTTCGTCAATATGTTGAGCAGGTTCGTGCATTTTCTGCGTAATTTATACGCACACATTATTTTTATTAAGCCACTTACCTAAAAGTGGCTTTTTTTATGTTTTTTGAGGTTTAAATGTCTAGCAGCATTAGTGAGCAAATTAATCATCTTCGTAGTACGTTAGAGCAACACAACTACAATTATTATGTCCTTGATACACCCAGTATTCCTGATGCAGAATACGATAGACTATTGCGCGAGTTAAGCGCCCTTGAAAGAGAAAATCCAGAATTTTTAACGCCTGATTCGCCAACTCAAAAGGTAGGAGGCGCAGCGCTGAGTAAATTTGAACAAGTTGCTCACCAAGTGCCCATGCTATCGCTTGATAACGCCTTTAGTGAAGAAGAATTTAGCGCTTTTAACCGCCGTATTAAAGAGCGTTTAATGAGCCAAGATGAGCTCACTTTTTGTTGTGAACCTAAATTAGATGGCTTGGCAGTGTCGATTATTTACCGTGATGGTGTGCTTGTGCAGGCAGCAACGCGCGGCGATGGATTTACAGGCGAGAATATTACACAAAATGTAAAAACAATCCGTAATGTGCCTCTTAAGCTGCGTGGCGATTACCCGGCAGAGCTTGAAGTACGTGGCGAAGTATTTATGGATAGCGCTGGGTTCGAAAAACTAAACGCCGAAGCCGAAAAACGTGGCGAAAAAGTATTTGTTAACCCGCGAAATGCAGCCGCAGGTAGCCTACGCCAGCTTGATTCAAAAATTACTGCTAAACGCCCACTAATGTTTTATGCATATAGCACCGGGCTGGTGGCTGAGGGTACAATTCCTGAGGATCACTACCAACAATTGGCAAAATTAACTGATTGGGGTTTACCGCTGTGCCCAGAAACAAAGTTAGTAGAAGGCACACAAGCGGCTTTAGATTACTACAGCGATATCTTGACGCGCAGAAGCGAGCTTAAATATGAAATTGATGGCGTAGTAATAAAAATAAATCAAAAAGCCTTACAAGAGCGTTTAGGGTTTGTTGCACGTGCGCCGCGCTGGGCCATCGCTTATAAGTTTCCTGCGCAAGAAGAAATAACCCAGTTACTTGATGTTGAGTTTCAGGTTGGCCGTACAGGTGCTATAACACCCGTAGCGCGTTTAGAGCCTGTATTTGTAGGCGGTGTTACGGTATCAAATGCAACGCTTCACAACGGCGATGAAATTGCTCGCTTAGGTGTAAAGGTAGGCGATACAGTAATTATACGCCGCGCTGGCGATGTTATTCCGCAAATTACACAAGTAGTGCTAGAGCGCCGTCCAGATGATGCACGCGACATTGTATTTCCTGCCAGTTGCCCTATTTGTGACTCACACGTTGAAAAAGTAGAAGGCGAAGCCGTGGCTCGTTGTACCGGTGGCTTAGTGTGCCAAGCTCAGCGTAAACAAGCGATAAAGCATTTTTCATCACGCAAAGCGCTTGATATAGATGGCTTAGGCGACAAAATAGTTGATCAGCTGGTTGATAGAGAGCTGGTAAAAACCCCCGCAGATTTATTTATATTAAAACAAGGTCACTTTGAGTCACTTGAGCGTATGGGCCCTAAGTCGGCTAAAAACTTAGTGGATGCGCTTGAAGTTGCAAAAACAACGACGCTTGCAAAGTTTTTGTATTCGCTGGGTATTCGTGAGGTTGGCGAGGCCACAGCGCAAAACTTAGCAAATCATTTTTTAACACTTGAAAAGGTAACCCACGCCAGTGTTGAAAGCTTTACGCAAGTGAGCGATGTAGGCGTTATTGTAGCAACGCATGTTCGTGGCTTTTTTGATGAGCAACATAATGTAGATGTGGTTAATGCTTTAATCGAACAAGGCATTAATTGGCCAGCGCTAACGCCGCCTTCAGAGGATGAACAACCTTTAGCTGGGCTAACCTATGTATTAACAGGCACGCTTAATACTTTAAACCGAAACGATGCTAAAGCACGCTTACAACAGCTAGGTGCAAAAGTAGCTGGTAGTGTGTCGGCTAAAACAGATGCATTGGTGGCGGGCGAAAAAGCGGGATCTAAATTAACTAAAGCACAAGATTTAGGTATAGACATACTTAGCGAAGACGACTTAATTGCACTGTTTGATAAGTACAATGCTTAGGATAATAAAATGAGCCGATATGGACCCGAGTATTGGGATAAATACGGTAGCTACCGTACGCCAATTGCATTTCACCTAAGTTTATTGGTGTTACTACGGGCGTATTTTATTTGGGTTATAGCGGCGCTGAGTCGCCGCCCTGAGCTTGATTTAATGTCGTTATTTTTTAAATCTAAAAACGATTTTTTTATCGCAATTTCAATTGGTGCTATTGCGATTGTGCCCACTTTTTTATTTTGCTTAAGACGTCCGCGGGACTCGCACCAACAAAGCGCGCGTTTAGCGATGGCATGGCGTTACATGCGCTGGCCGTTACTTGTGTGCGCAATAACCGACTTAAGCTGGTTAACAATACAAGCAGCACATAGTCATTACCGGTTTTCACTGTTTTTAGCTGTGCAAATGGTAATTGTGTTTTGGGTAATGTGGTACTTGGCAAAGAGTCGTTATTTAAAGGTGTTTTTTAACGATTGGCCAGAGCCTACCGAAAAAGCAGATGATAAAAACGCTAAATAAAAGAGAGCTAAATGGATAACATTAATAAAAAAATTGCCGTTGTAGTGCTTGGTATTGGCATTGTTTTAGGTGCTTTGGTGCTGTTTACATCGTTAACTGATCATATTTGGTTTTCTGCCGTAATAGGATTATGGTTATTTGTGTTTTGTTCGTGTTGTTACAGGCTGACACCCGCCTTTAAAAAGCGCAATACGCTTGATAATTTTATTCAGCGCGATGCACAGCACTTAATGTTATTTAGTTTGGCAGGTTTTTTTGATAAAAAATTTGGCCCGCAATGGCTTGTTATTGGCAACATTGAACATATAGAAAGTAAGAACGATGAGCTTATTATTCATAGCAATAACGAGCGACAATTTAGTGTAAGTTTACCCGCACAAAAAAATGACATAGACGCCTACATGAAGCGCATACTTTCAGATCATGAAAAGCAAACTATTCGCTTTAGTTAGGGTCTGTTGAACTTTGTGGATTAAAGTTTGTTCAAACTAGGGGCTATTTAATCGCGGCGCGAGGTTTGTAACCTAGTGGGCTAAGTAAAAGCTGAGCAACAAAGAGTAAATAGCCCCTAGGAAGAACCCGTTGGGCAGCGCCTGTTTGGCATTAATGCTACGTTATCGCCCAATTATGGGGAATAACTACACTGCATAGGCTCTGCCTTGCCTAAATACCAAACAGACTGCTGCAAATTTAACCTTAAAAGAACAACAGGCCCTAATCACTTATTAATACCGAAGGAGGCTATTATGCTTACTTGGAATGATGTTATAAATTTTGCCAATAATGGCAACCCTACGCCACGCGAAAAGGTTGTAAAAACAGACGCGCAATGGCAGGCAATGCTAAGTGATGAGCAATATTATGTGACACGTAAAAAGGGTACAGAACGCCCACATAGCTCTCAAAGTTGTACATTATTGGAACCAGGTAAATATGCATGTGTTTGCTGCGATAATTTACTTTTTGATGCCGATGAAAAGTTTGATAGCGGCACAGGTTGGCCATCATTTACGCAGCCTGCAACTGTCGATGCAATTGGTTATGTGAACGATTTAAGCCATGGTATGCAGCGCGTTGAAGTGGTGTGTAATGTGTGTGATGCACACTTAGGCCATATTTTTCCTGATGGCCCAGCACCGTCGGGTTTGCGCTACTGTGTAAATGCCGCTGCAATGAAAAAGCTCTAGGGTTTTATTTACTTAAGTTTTGTATATCGAGTTTCATTTCTTTTGCCATATGCAAAATTTTATCTAATCGCTGTGACTGATCTGGTTGCAAGGTAGCATTACTCAAAAGGGCGTAACACTTTTTAGCAATAACCAAGTTAAAAGTGCCGCCTTTTTGTTTTGTTGAATCAAATAAACACTGTAATAAATTAAGAGCAATGCTTGGGTTGCGCGGCATTACTCTAAATGCTTGCGTAAACGCCTCTAACGCTGTATTTAATTGCCCTTTATTAAACTGCGTTACTGCATGGTTGTTAAGCTCTTTCGGGCCCATTTTAATATCGCGACGCTCACTTTGCTGCTGTTGAATGTAACGCAAGTAAGTCATATCACTCATATTGGGGTGGCGTTCACAGTGGCTAATTATTTGGCTGAATAAGGCTTGTGCTTTTTGGTGAAAACCCAGTTCGTGAAACGCTTTTGCTTTATCAAGCGCCCCATCTACAGAGCGTATTAACGTATCGTCATCATCGAGCTGCTCAATAAGACGCTTTGCTTTTTGATGCTCGTCTTTTAAATAGTGCAAACGCGCATTAAGTACATCAATTTGAGATTGATTTGCGTTATTAGGAAACTGCTTTTTTAAATCATTGATGTATTTGTTAGTTTGGCGCGAAATACGTTGTATTTGATCTGTTTGATCGGTTGTTAGCGCAAAGTCTATACCGGCACGGGCAGCATTGAGATAAATATCGGGGCTGTCGTGAATAGAATGACGCGCGTAGCTGGCTATGTCTTTTTGGGTTAAATAGCTTTTTTCGTAATCGTGGTTTACTAACGAAACATTGCTTAACGATTTTTGTCTTTGAATATTACGGGGCGCAATATCCACAGCTTGGCTTAAAAAATCTTGTGCTAGCTCAAATTGGTTTAATTTGATTTCTAACCGGCCAAGTAAATCTAAAGCAACTAAACGTGTTTCATGACGTTCAAGCATGGTTTTTAACATACGTTGAGCCAGTATATGCTCATTGTTAGCAATCAACGCTTCTACTAAACCCACTTTGGCCCAGGCAAATTTTTGTATATCTAACACCGAGGTAAAAAAGTCTTTAGCTTCTTCACTTCGGTTTAACCTAAGCAACGCATCACCTTTTAAGCGCAGTAGAATAGGACTATATATATTGTTTTTTTTATTTAAAGCGGCATCGATTACTTTGATAGCTTTAGAGTCGTTGCCATCATCTATTAAAGTATAAATACTCTGTAGCTCATTTTTACGTTTTAAAATACGCTCAATCCGCGTTTTTAACTCTTGTACCGTAAATGGCTTTACTAAGAAATCGTCGGGTTGAAGCTCCAAAACACTATGTACTAGCGCACCGCTGGTTTCTGCAGAAATAAAAATAAACGCGGTGGAGTTTTTTATCAGTTGTTTAACTCTGAGTTCTTCGTAGAGTTGGTAGCCGTCTTGGTGTTTGCTTAAATTAAACGAACATACAATTAAATCAAATTGCTCCGCTAAGCATTGCTCTTTTGCTGCTATTGCATGATCGGCAAAGTACAACTGCCGAAAGCCAAGCCTTTCTAGCGACTGTTTCATATAGCTTTGAGCGAGAGGCTGCTCTTCCACTATCAGTATTTTGGCTTTGGCGTAGATCTTAGTTGGCATTGGCTTGAATGTTGTTTGATTTATCACAGACTATAATCAACAGTTTAGCTGCTTACAAGGGAATTTAACTATTAGCCGAGGTTATTAGAAGATTAAATTATTTCAATACCTTTAGCTGGCTTAATATCACCTGGCTTGAACCAGTGACCCTCGCCATTGTTTGTAAAGGGTGGCGATGC
>NZ_PNCT01000047.1:0-31432 GCF_005887365.1 Pseudoalteromonas sp. S3785
CGAAAACTCGCTTGCTCACAGTCATAGTGAACTTGATGAGCACGATGAGCACGATGAGCACGATGAGCACGATGAGCACGATCATCATAATGTTGAAGCCACCTACAATTTTAACTGCAAAACACCGGTAATAGGTTTTTCAGTCACACTGTTTAACTTAATGCCTTCGCTGAATGCGCTTAACGTGCAATGGATTAGTAATACGGGGCAAGGCTCAACAGAAGTGACGCGCAATAATCCTGTAATAAATTGGCAAAGCTAATATTTAGCCGCCAACTCACACCTATTAAACATAAACTGCTGACTAAATAAGAGCTGTAAGTATGAAAAGCCAACTAATAAAAAATGCCCAAATAGTTAACGAAGGTAAAACGCAACGTGCTGATGTGCGCATTACTAACCAATTTATTGAATGCATTGCTGCTAATATCACCCCGAGCGAAAACGATGATGTAATTGACGCAAATGGTGCGTACTTACTGCCGGGCATGATAGATGACCAAGTGCATTTTAGAGAGCCAGGCCTTACCCATAAAGGCTCTATATTAACTGAGTCGCGCGCAGCAGTGGCCGGCGGTATTACAAGTTATATGGAAATGCCTAATGTTAACCCTTCAACCACAAACAAAGCTGCGCTTGAGGCTAAATACGCCATAGCCGAGCAGCATTCTTATGCCAATTACTCTTTTTACCTTGGCGCTACAGAGCACAATTTAGATGATATTAAAGCGCTCGATCCTAAAAGAGTATGTGGCGTAAAGGTGTTTATGGGCGCCTCTACCGGTAATTTATTAGTAGAGAACCCACAAGCTCTTGAGGGGATATTTCGCGAATGCCCTGTGCTTATAGTTACCCACTGCGAAGATGGTAAAGTAATTAGCAAAAACAATCAGCGCTATGAGCAACAAGGCATTGTGCCTAATATTACCGACCACCCTAAAATACGCGACGTAGAAGCGTGTTATGCCTCATCGTCGTATGCGGTGTCGCTTGCTAAAAAATACAATGCGCAATTGCATGTGTTGCACATAACCACCGAAAAAGAACTGAGTTTATTTACTAAAGGCGATATAGCCAATAAAAGCATTACCGCAGAGGCCTGTGTACACCATTTATACTTTAGCGAGCAAGATTACCCAGCTTTGGGTAACTTAATAAAATGTAACCCTGCCATAAAAGCTAAAACCGATCGCGATGCGCTTATAAACGCGGTTAAAAATAATCAAATAGATATTATTGCCACCGATCACGCCCCGCATACATGGCAAGAAAAACAAACCGATTATGTTAACGCGCCAGCAGGTTTACCCTTAGTAGAGCACGCACTTTTAAGCTTAATAGAACACGTTAAAAACAACCGCTTAAGCATAGAGCAGGTGGTAGAAAAAACCGCACATAACCCCGCGCTGCGTTTTAAAGTAGATAAGCGCGGCTTTATAAAAGAAGGTTACTACGCCGACTTAGTGCTGGTAAGTACAAAGCAAACCACAAAAGTTAGCCACGACGCTTGCCGATACCTGTGCGGTTGGACGCCTTTTGATGGCGTTGAGTTTTCATCAAAAATAGTAAGCACGTGGGTTAATGGCGAGCGCCTTTACGATGGCAAAACAGTCACTAAACCAAGTAAACCTGCCATGCCTCTTGTTTTTAATCGTTAATTGGAATAGTTAAATTTATGAATGCTAAAAGCCATTTGCCCGATATTACTTCGCAGCCTAATTCTCTTAATGCACGCCCATTACAATGGGTGGGTATGGAAGAGGTTTCGCTGCCGTTACATATTTTAAACAACAAAGGTGAGCAACTACACACTTATGCCAAAGCAGGCATATTTGTTAGCCTTGATAAAGCAAATGCAAAAGGCATACATATGTCGCGCTTGTATTTATTGCTTAATGAACAACTGGCTAATAAGCCACTCAATGGCCAAGTTTTAACAACGCTAGTTGAAAACATGCTGAGCTCTCAGCAAGGCTTAAGCTTAAGTGCCAAAGTAGATTTAGCTTTTGAGCTTGTAATAAACAAGCCGGCGCTTTTATCTAATCAATCTGGATTTCAGGCGTATCCTGTGGCTATTAGCAAAACCATTAAAAATGGCGTTATTAATACCGAGCTTAGCCTCACAATTCCTTATTCTAGCACGTGCCCCTGTTCGGCCGCGCTTTCTAGGCAAGCGTTAAGTGACGCCGTAGCAGAGCAGTTTACAGAGCAGCAGCTTGATAAAAACACTTTATTAGAATGGCTTACATCGCAGCAAGGCAGCGTAGCTACCCCGCACAGCCAACGCTCGTATGCGTATATAACTATGAGCTTACTAGGTGAGCAACTTCCTGATTTACCCACTCTTATTGCGCAAATGGAACAAGCCATAGGCACACCAGTACAAACCGCAGTAAAACGAGAAGACGAGCAAGCCTTTGCTAAATTAAACGCCGAAAACCTACTGTTTTGTGAAGATGCCGCCCGCAGGTTAAAGCACGCCCTTGAGCAAAATACAGATATTTGCGACTACCACTTTAAAGTTGAGCACCAAGAAAGCCTACATGCGCACAATGCCGTAGTGTACGACCAAAAATTTGCATAGCAAAAGCATTAATTAGTAAGGAATAAACATGTTAAGAAAAAACCCAAACGGCCACATGCCAAGCGTAGCGCAAAGTGCATTTATAGACCCAACAGCCATTGTGTGTGGCAAAGTAATAATTGAAGACAATGTATTTATTGGCCCTTATGCGGTTATTCGCGCCGATGAAGTAGACGACTCCGGCGATATGCAGCCAATTATTATTAAAAAAAATTCAAACATACAAGATGGCGTGGTTATTCATTCTAAATCGGGGGCGGCGGTATCCATTGGTGAGCGCACGTCTATAGCGCATCGCTCTATTATTCATGGCCCGTGCAGCGTAGGGGATGATGTATTTATTGGCTTTAACTCGGTAGTATTTAGATCAGAAATTGGCAATGGCTGTGTAGTAAGGCATAACTGTGTAATTGATGGGTTAGATTTACCTAAAGATTTTCATGTACCACCAATGACCAATATAGAGCCCGGCTTTGATTTAAACAGCATAAGCAAAGTGCCGCCAGAATATTCAACATTTTCTGAATCGGTGGTATCTGCAAATCACGATTTGGTAAAAGGTTACAAGAAATTGGCTAATGAACTCTAATAAGCAAACGCTAAAGGCGATACCCACTAATATTATTAGTGGGTTTTTAGGTGCCGGAAAAACCAGCGCTATTATATCGCTACTTAAAACCAAACCACGTACTGAACGCTGGGCAGTATTAGTAAACGAATTTGGCGAAGTAGGTATTGATGGCGCGCTACTTAATGGGCAACAAAGCCCAAACAGTGGTGTATTTATTCGCGAAGTACCCGGTGGCTGCATGTGTTGTACCGCCGGCGTACCAATGCAAGTTGCACTTAATCAGCTGCTAAAACAAGCAAAACCAGATAGGCTTTTAATTGAACCCACAGGGCTTGGCCACCCAAAAGAAGTATTACAAACACTTTCATCATCGCATTATAAAAATGTACTGAGCTTACAAAAAACAATTACTTTAGTTGATGCCAGAAAACTCACCGACTCGCGCTATACAAGTCATGCTACGTTTAACCAACAAATTGATATTGCTGATATTATTGTAGGTAACAAACACGATTTATACGCTCATAACGACGCTAAAACATTAACTGATTACGTAATAAGCCGCGCAAACCAAACACAGCAAATTGTATTTACTACACAAGGTGAAATAGCGCCTGAGTTGTTACAAGGTGAGTGCGGCTATAATCAATTGGCGCCTTGCACTGCGCATACTCATACAAACTCAGGCATTAATACCCTTGAAGTGCCGTTACCCACAAATGGCATACTGTGCATTAAAAATAGCGCTCAAGGCTATCAAAGTATTGGTTGGCGTATTAGTGCAACACACATATTTAGTAAAACCGCGCTGCACGCTTTGTTTAGCAACTTAAAAGTAGAGCGAATTAAAGCTGTTATAAAAACAGACGAAGGGTTTGTAGGCTTTAACTTAGCGGAGCAAACCTTAACCGTTACCCCCTTAAACGATTGCCAAGAAAGCCGTATAGAAATAATAGCGATACAAATTAACTCTATGTGGGCGCAACAACTCATGAACTGCTTAATTAATAATAAAACCAACTCAGAGAAAACCAACCATGAACACATTTAATGCATTAACCATTGCTTTAGTCAGTGCGCTTAGTGTTGGCTGTACATCTAACCTAACCAAAAATACTAATGAAAGTTTTTCAGCGCAGCCGGCCTCGCAGCTACAAGCTCAAACTCTACCAGCTTTAAAAATAGCGACTTGGAACGTTGAGCACCTTGCATACCCAATAGATACAGGCTGTAGAGCCAGAACGCCTAGCGATATTGAGGCTATGAAAGCCTACGCAAATAACTTAAATGCTGATGTAATCGCCCTGCAAGAAGTGGCTTCTAAAGAGGCGCTAGAGCAAATATTCTCTGAAGACGAATGGCAACTAATGGTATCGAGTAGAGCACCTAGCCCTGCATATACGTGTAGAAAAACAGAGGCTAAATCTACCCAACAGAAAGTCGCTTTTGCGGTTAAAAAAACAGTGCCGGTATTAAATATTGAATCCTTTGAACCACTTGGTCTATCTAAAACAGGGCTTCGTTATGGCTTGCAACTTACAATTAATACAGCAAAAGGGCCTACCGATATACTTAACGTACACATGAAAAGCGGCTGTTTTGTAGATGACTACTTAAAAAGCGACTCACCCGCGTGTAAAACCTATGCGAAGCAAGCACCAGTGCTTAATAGCTGGATTGAAAAACACGAAACAGCAGGTACGCCTTACGTAATATTAGGTGATTTTAACCACCGTATATCAGCGCCTTACAATAGGCTAACTCGCACTTTAATAAGTGATGAGCGCTCAACTCGTATTACGACCAGCCATTTATTAGGGTGCCAAACACGCTACCCTGCGCCTATCGATCACATCATTGTTGGCGGTATGGATGCGCAAAATATTGAAGCGTCGGCTCAGGTGCATAAATTCAAAAATATGGATAACAAAGCCATGCTAAGCGACCACTGCGCTGTATCGGTCTCACTTACTGCTAATGCGCACTCATTGTCGTCGGCAGTGTTATGGCAAACAACCAGTAAAGAGTATAAAGCACTAGCAACTACAACCTATGAACAAGCAAAAGCTGCGGTAATGCAATTGCCAAACATAGCAAGTAACTGGGTAGCCGTGATGGATGTAGATGAAACCGTACTTGATAACTCAGCCTATCAAAAGCAAACCGAGCTTAACGGTAAAGGATATACACCACAATCTTGGCAGACATGGGTTGCAAGCGAAAAAGCCACACTGGTACCTGGTGCTAAATCGTTTATAGAAACAGTGTATAAACACGGTGGAAAAATAGCGCTTGTTACTAACCGTAATAAGCAAAACGATGTACACACGTGGAATAATTTAAAAGCAGTAGGGTTACCTGTAACACTTAAAAACACCTGTTTAATTGGCCGTTCAGAGGCTGACAAAAACGCCGTTAATAGCAACGAATTTATTAACGATAAAGACTTACGCCGCCAACAAATAACACAAGGCACAGCCGATTGTTTTTCACCAAGTGGGCAAAATAATAACTGGCAGCAGCCACAAGTTATTAAATTTCAGGTGGGGGATAACATAGAGGACTTTAGCGGCGTAACACAAGAAACCGCCAATATAAAAACACTACAACCCAAGCTTGGTAAATCATTATTTTTACTACCAAACCCTATGTATGGTTCGTGGTAAATACTATTTAAAAGGAACAGTAATATGACAGATAAACCTTCAACGCCAACCAGTTCAGGCTGCACTAACACAAGCTGCTGCCCGCCACCGCAAAGCCCAGTAACGCGTGACGCGCCTAAAGTAGGACGAAACGATCCGTGTGTATGTGGTAACGGCCGTAAATATAAAAAGTGTTGTGGTAAAAACGCATAAATTGCAGCAAAGCTGCTTTTAATTTAGGTATAAAAAAGGGCTAGCGTAATGTTAGCCCTATTAATTTCTAAGCTCAGCGTATTTAACTCGCTGTTACTTCTATTTTTTGCTCTAGCGTAAAAGGCTTTTCATTTAAAAGGCCGCTTATTTGTACCAAAATCTCTGATTTACCGGGTTTATTAGCTACGTATTTTAAACTGTGTATTCCGCGTGTACGCTCTAATAATATTGAAGGCTCGCCGGTAAGTTTAATACCTTGTGGCGCTACAAATTTAACACTTACCACGCTGTAACGTTTAGGCACTAAGTAGCTAAATTTAGCTGTGCTTGTATCGCCAACATTTACTTGTGCTTGCTTAGCGTGCTTTACAGAAAAACGCTCAAGTATAGGAGTTTGAAAGCTTTGACGAGCAAACGGATGAAACTGATTTAAACCAACCCCGGAGTGAAACTCGCATGCATTAACGCCAACAGACGCACTTGCCAAAACGAATGAGCAAAGCAGATATTTTTTATTCATATTATTCGTCGTACGGTAAAACTCGGTCTAACTTAAGCTCGTAAGCCGATGTACCTAATTCGTTTTCTACGGTATTAATTATTATTTTTCCTTCAAACCAAAAAGCGTCGTATAAACTTTCAAGCTCAACGCCTTGTTCAAATTTAACGTAAATTATTTGGTTTGGCGGCGGTGGCGGCATATGCAAACACGCCCCAAAGTAAGGCACTACAAAAAACTCACTAATGCGCTTACCTTCTTCTGATTCAAGCGGCACAATAAAACCAGGCACGCGAATCTTTTTATTGTTATAGCTATCAATGACTCGAGCTGAGCTTAATGCTTGCTGATAGCGTTTATCTTGCTCGTTTTCGAACGACTTAGCGTCTAGGCTATCTAGTGTGTCTTGCTCTGAGCCATCTTCAATTTCGGTTAAATACTCTGGCGGATTAAGCAGTGCGTCTAAATCGTCTTTAGGCATTAACTGAATCCACTCTATTTCTTCGTAGCGTGTGCTTTGAGCCGCCGACTCAACAGTAAATACTAAACTGGCCAAGGCTATAACACACCAAGCAACCATGTTAGTTACATATTTTGACATATTTTTATCTCAATTAGCTTATTGCTTAACTAAAAACGTTATAACATATCAGCACTTATCAAACCATAGGAGTCTCATCTTTGCCTAATACAGTCTCTTCGGCCTCAACTCCCTTAGCCATACATATTAATCAACTTAATTATAAGTACCACAAAGCCGATAAAACCGCGTTTTATATTCCTAACTGGCAAGTAAAGCAGGGGGAACAAGTGTTTTTACACGGTGAATCTGGCTCAGGTAAAACCACATTACTTAATTTATTAGCAGGGGTGCTCACACCGCAAAGTGGTGATATAACCTTACTTGAGCAAGTATTTTCAACGCTTTCGTCAAAAAAGCGCGATAAATTTAGAGCACAAAACATTGGTGTGGTGTTTCAGCAATTTAATTTAATACCGTACTTAAGTGTTTTAAAAAACATTCAACTTGCTAGCTACTTTGCTAAAACGGGCAATACGCAAATAGAGCAAGAGGCGAGCGCTCTGCTTTTAGCACTTAAATTACCAACGACTATTTTGCACAAAGCAGCAAATACATTAAGTGTTGGCCAGCAGCAACGTGTAGCTATTGCCCGCGCTTTAATAAATAAACCTAAACTGCTATTAGTTGACGAACCCACCTCAGCATTAGACGCCGCATCGCGCGATGCATTTATGACCCTTCTAATTGATTTATGTAAGCAGCACGGCATAACGCTTGTATTTGTAAGCCACGATATGCACTTACAACAATTTTTTGAGCGCAGCGTAAATGTAACTTCGCTTTTAAAAGAGGAGGGCAGCAAATGCTAGTATCGTTAGCATGGAGCAGCTTAGCCAGTAGACGTAAATCGGTCATACTTACTTTTTTATCATTACTTATAAGTATAAGCGTGCTGTTAAGTGTTGAGCATATTCGCCAGCAAGCCAAAGAGAGCTTTAACAGAACCATCTCTGATGTAGATATGATAGTAGGCGCACCTAGCGGGCAGTTAAACCTTTTACTTTATTCGGTATTTAGAATGGGCAGCCCCACCAGTAATATTAATTATAAAAGCTATGAAACCCTAAAAGGCAGCTCATTAGTTAAATGGGCAATTCCTATTTCGCTTGGCGATTCGCACCGTGGTTTTAGAGTTATGGGCACCAATAACAGCTACTTTGAACACTTTAAATACGGCACTAAGCAACCACTTACTTTTAGTAGCGGCCAGCCATTTAATACATTATTTGAAGCAGTAATAGGGGCCGATGTAGCCAAAAAGCTCAATTATAAAATTGGCGACAGCGTAGTAATTGCTCATGGTATTGGTAACACGAGCTTTACCCATCACGACAATACTCCCTTTATTATAAAAGGCATACTAAGCCCCACAGGCACGCCGGTTGATAAAACCATACATGTAAGCTTAAACGCCATTGAGGCCATACATTTATCACCAGCAAAACAAGCTCAATTACTTAATAATGTAGATTCAGTAAACACCACACCCGAGAGCATTACCGCTGTAATGCTGGGTTTAAAGTCTAAGTTTTCAACCTTTAAATTGCAGCGCGATATAAACAATTATAAAGCCGATAGGTTAATGGCTGTGTTACCCGGTGTTGCCATGACCGAGCTTTGGCAAATGATGGCAACGGTTGAAAACCTGCTGCGCATTATTGGTATTTTGGTGTTGGTATCGTCATTATTTGGCTTATCAACCATGTTACTTGCCTCTATGGCGCAGCGTAAAAACGAAATTGCCGTACTACGTGTATTAGGCGCAGGGCCAAGCGTTATTTTTAGCTTAGTACTGGTAGAAGCGTTAATTTTAGTAATACTGGCAAGTGCAGCCGCAACGGCTTTACTAAGTTTAACCTTATGGCTTTTAGGTGATTGGCTAGGCGCTACTTATGGGTTATTTTTAAATGCAAACATGCTTAATGTAGAAACTTTAAAAGTAATCGCCGTTATTACTGTTGCGGCTATTATTACCTCAGCTATACCCGCGTATGAGGCCTATAAAAATGCGCTGCACAGCTCGCTTGGAGCTAAAAGTTAGTACCTTTAAAAATTTAACCATGTAGTAAACAAAAAGGCCGCAATAATAAATACTGCGGCCTTTGTTTTTAGCTAGATGTTTTTAGCTAAACTTTTTTAAATTAGCTACGTTTAGTAAGCGCCTGCGCTATATATAAGCTCGTAGCTATGGCTGTAAATCTCAAGGATGTTACCAAACGGGTCCTCCATGTAGATCATACGGTATGGCTTCTCACCCGGGTAGTAGTAACGAGGGGCTTCCATACGTTTTTTACCGCCAGCTTCAACAATACGCTCAGCTAAACCTTCTACATCAGGGTCTTGTACGCAAAAATGAAAGATACCGGTTTTCCAGTATTCAAAATTGTCTTTAGGGTTTTCTTGGTTTTTAAATTCAAAAATTTCGACACCAATACGATCGCCTGTTGAAAGGTGCGCTATTTTAAATTTTTCCCAATTTGGACCAAATACATCGGTACACATTTCGCCAATGGGGCTGTTATCTTCGGTGATCACGGTAGGCTCCATTATGGTGTACCAGCCCATCACCTTAGTGTAAAACTCTACGGCTTTTTCAACATCCGGTACTGAAATACCAATGTGCGAAAAACTACGTGGATATGTATGACTCATAATATGTCCTCTTTAACTGTGATTAGTTGATGGAGTTAGTTTACGAATCAGCAGTTATTAAGTAAAATTATCATTAATCATCATTTTGAGTACGTTTTGTAATGATAAATCCTACATGGTTAAACACGTTTTGCACCTTGGTTGAGGTAAATCATTTTACCCAAACCGCCGAACGCTTATTTATGACCCAATCAGGCGTGAGCCAGCATATTAAAAAGCTAGAGCAGCAAGTAAACTGCGCGCTATTAGAGCGCCACGGCAAACAATTTACCCTTACCGTACATGGGCAAAACTTATATCAGCAAGGCAGTTTGCTATTAAAAGAATGGCAATTTTTAGAACAGCAATTAAAAGATGATTCGCCTTACAGCGGCTTGGTAAAAATACAATCGCCAGGTAGTTGTGGGCTACAATTTTATAGCCAGTTGTTAGCACTACAAGCAAAGCATACCGAGCTAAATATTGATTATCGCTTTGCACCTAATACAAGTGTAGAGCAAGCTGTGGCAAACCACAGTGCCGACATAGGCTTTTTAACTCAAGCTCCCACGCTTAGCGAAGTTACTAGCCACAAAATTGGTCAAGAAGCTTTATTATTAGTAACTCCAGCACATATTAAAAACCCAACATGGGAGGTTTTATGTGAGCTTGGTTTTATTGGCCACCCCGATGCAAAACACCACGCGCAGCTGTTACTTAGCGAAAACTACAGTGTGTTTGAACATGTTGATCAATTTAAGTGCACGGGGTTTTCTAACCAAATAAGTTTAATATTGGAACCGGTAAGTTTAGGGCTGGGGTTTACGGTTTTACCTGCGCACGCCGTTAGCGCATTTAATAAACCTGCGCTTATTAAAACGCATCATTTAGCTAACCCAATCAGCGAAAATATTTATGTGTGCCATCATCGCAATAGGCCAATGGCAAAGCGCATGAATACAGTAATTGAAGCAATAAAAACAGGCTAGGGCGCGTGTAACTGCGCCCGTAAAGCCCCTTTACAGTTTATGCTGCACGTTTAGCTTTTTGCTTAAAACCAAGTAGGGTTAGCTTAGTTTGCAAATACATTTTGTGTACTGCAAAAGTGAGTAAACTCATAAGCGCCATTAGGCACAACGTTGGCACAAGCGACTGTGTATGATAACCAAACACGCCCATAAACCAGCAAATAAGCACCCACTGAATAACATACAAAGCGGTAACATGTTTGCTCGCATATAAAAGAGCGCGGGTGATAGGGCCATTAAATTTATTAGCAAATACATACTCTATAAAAGCTAAAGCACATAAATTTAAACCGATTAAATAAATAATACCGCCGCCATTTAGGTGAAAAAAATTACCAAACTGACCATTAAAATCAATAAATAACCATGCTGAACCAATAACTAGTAACGCAGCCCCTAACTTTGCACACACGCTAAATAAGTACGCAGCATTATGCTGGCTATTAATGTATAAACGCCCAAGCACGTAGCCGGTTAATATAGCGCTTATCCACGGAAATACCGGAAAATAAACTTGGTAGTTATTAGCAAAAAACAAATCGCTAATATAAGGCGAAAGCGCAAACTGCTGCCCCCTTACAAACTGGCTTACAAGTGCAATAGCAACGGCTAAAAAAGCAATCCATGCGGTTTTCCAGCGGGCAATATTAAGCGCACCAAACAGCAATAAGCTAACCCCGGCAAGTTGTAAAATATCCCCCGTTAACACCATAAATTGTAACTGCCCAGCACTCAATGGGCTTTGCCAGCCATACGCATTTATAAACGCCTCTGGCATGGTGTTAAATACCTCAATGGGTAGCCAAAACTTTGCTGCATTCATTAAATAGGCAAGTAGTAAAAGTTGTACGCCGCGCTTAATTAACAGCAGGGGTGTTTGCCTACGCGAAAGCGCCATAGACAGCCCCATTGCCACTAAAAACGAGGCGGTACCTTTACCAAGTATATGGATTACAGCACCAAATAGGCTTTCACTTTGAAGCGCTGTGCTTGAGTACATCCATAACGTGTGGACTAAAATCATAATAAAAACGCTCGCACCTCGGGCAAGGTCAATCGTTTTAAGACGTGTGTTCATTGGTTTTAATATCCTTTTTTTGGGCAGGTTTGGCATTTTTTGTAACCTGCTAAATAATAACGACAGCACGTTAAGCGCTCGGCCGTTAGTTTGAATGGGGGGTTTAAATTAAAGTGATTACTGATCAAGGCATGTAGCTGTTTATGGCAATAGGTAATGTGCTCAGCGCTTGCTAAAGTTAAGCTATGAGCGCGCGTAAATGCGCTATTTAGGGTGTCGAGTAATAAGCGCCCTTGCTCTTTTTTACTCAGCGCATAATCGCTATTTATCCACTTATCTACACAGTTAATAAACTCAATAAGTACATTATTTTGCTCAGTTTTGCTTAATATAGGCGCGCCTGTGAGGTTAAACCCTCGGCTATAAGCGCCATTAATTTTGAGCTGTAACTGCATGGGACTATGCGCGTTGTGTTTACACGTATACCAATAACAATAGGCATACATAGTTTGCCAACAAAGCTGCAAATATAAATGCCGGCTAATAAATTGCGTAGGCGCATGTGGGTAATGCGCCTTGCAATGAATTGCTAATTTGCGCACTAAATCTAAGCTTGGATGAGCCGCGGCAGCCGGCTCATTTGGGCAAAATAAAAAGTGCGCAAGGGTTATGGGCTTAGCCATACAGCTTTTCCGATACCGGGTTATCTAAACTTCCGGCAAACTGTAAGCTGCCTGCGGGGTCGGTTAAATCAACCATTTGCTTATTATTACCAAGCTGTAAGCGGTTTAAGCAAGAGTGTGCAAATTCATCACTAAAAAAGTCATACTCTTTAAAGCGCTCATCTAAGGCCGGGTTGGCTTGTTGATACGCCTTTACACTATGCGCAACGCCGTGCCAAAAATCGTGCTCGGTTATGCGTTTTTCTCTTACTAAAATAGCAACTAGGTATCTGAAAAAGCAGTCAAATACATCGGTAAATATACTTAGTAATTCAAGCTCTTTAGGCATAGTAATATGAATACGCGACACTTCCTCTGGCAAAGACTCGGTGCTGTTAAGCAGCGCCACTTCTTCGCCTATGTCTTTCATGTAAGCGCCAACAGGCACTGAGTTTTTAAGCTTTAAAATGAGGTTTTCGCCGTGGGGCATAAACACTAATTTATGAGCATAAAAACAATGCACTAAAGGAATAAGATAGGCGTTAAAATAGCTTTGTAGCCAAGCGTGTGTACTTAAACCACTTTGATCTATTAATGCACCTGCCATACTTTTACCGTGGTTATCTAGGTGCAGCAATGCGGCCATGGTGGTGAGCTGCTCATTATTTTGTAAATTATGGTTTGGGTTTTCGCGCCATAAACACGCAAACATTTTACGGTACGGCGTATCGCCCAATGCGCTTTGCTCAAAGGTGTGATGCGCATAACCTAAAGTGGCGTACTCTCTAAGTGCTGTAAAATTACACGCGCTAAGTGTTGGGTCGTGGTTTACTTTATTAAACACCCAATCGTTTATGGCCGGAGTAACCGCCATATAAGCGCGCGAAAGCCCGCGCATAAAGCCCATATTTAAAATAGACAACGCCACTTTTAAATACGGTTTATGCGGGTGTGAGCAGTTATATAATGTACGAATAGATTGCTGCGCTTGATATAAATCGTCACCTTCATCTAAATACACTAAGCGGTTATTGGCAAACTCGTTAGCAAACACCACACTTAATTTATGTTGGTACTGCCACGGGTGCGCTGGTATTAATAGGTAGTCGTCGGGGTTTAGGTTTTGCGCTTGTAGCGCTTTGTTAAACGCATCACGGGTAGTTAAATCAAGCTCGCCATTAATATGGCTTGAGTAGTCACTAAAGTATTCACTGTGAGAAAAATCACATACTGTTTTATGCGCCGCTAACCACAGCACTTTAAACGGTTTGCCTACTTCTGGCGCATAGCGTAAAAAGTCGCTTTTGCTAAAGCCAATTCGGCCATTATTAGCCACAAACGCAGGGTGGCCTTCGCTCATTGCGGCCTCTATTTGTTGCAGCCCTAATTTCGCAAGTTCGGCTGCGCTAAGTGTGTTGTTTTCGCGTTTATAACAGGCACTGGCAAGTGTGGCATTAAGCTCTTCAAGGTAGGTGGCTAAACGCTCGCCGGTTAAACCCAGCGCAGGGCCTTGCACACTAAAAAAGTGCAGCACATCAAGCGCTACTTGCTCATTGTTAAGGTTATAAAAGCATAAGCTTGGCTCGTCTATATCTATGTGGTTAAGCGCCATAGCGCGGCCATTAAATATAAAGTAACCCCCTTCAATATTAACTTTAAAACCTTGCGGGGTTTGCTCTGCAACTAATAAGCGCTCGTGTACCAGTTCGCTAATGGCTTTACTTTGTAAGTGCCTGTTAGCCCACTGCCAATGATCAAACTTTACATAGTCGGTGTTTATTGGCGTTTGCGATTTGTAATGTAAATCAACATGCGTTTCAAATGCGGCTTTATTACAAAGTCCAAGGTATGCGTTTTTATCACCAAGGGTTATTTGCTTAGTATGCACAAAGCCTAAACGCTTATTTAAGGTATGAATTTTACTATTGGCAGTATCGGGCTCTACCACTACGCGCGCATTATCGTTATGGGCAAAAATACTGTGCAATACGCACTGCATTATTTCAAAACTAAAATGGCGTTTAGGCTGTGTATTTGGGGCAAGTAAAATATGCATGCCCGTATCGTTTGGCATTACCTCATAGGCAGCTGCGAGTAGCTTGTCGTGCTTTGGGCTGTAAAGCTCAACAAGGGCAAGTAGCTCATTATTTTGCTCAATAACATACGCATGATGATGCGGGTTGTTTATTATATCTTGGTAGGCGCTGCACATTTGCTCGGGTGTGTGTTTACTCATACCCCAAAAATGCGCATAAGGCAGGGTAAGCCACTGACAAATAATAGGCATGTCGCTTTGCTTTAGTAACCGCATAGTCACATTACCTGTGTGTTGTAACGTGGTTACAAAAGATGAAAAATACATAAAAACTCCTAAATCTTTTTAATTATTAAGTGGCTGTGTGTGCGGCTTGGCTAACAAATTTAACGCGCCAGAGCAAAATAGCGCCAAGGCTTGCAAAGCCAATGGCAGCAAAGTAAAAAGGCACGGTGGTATTAAAATATTCCACACTCATTCCCACCAATAACGACGCTAAAATAACGCCAATATTTTGCGCAACATGCACTTTGGCAAAATCACTGCCGTAGTGAGCAGGCTCGCTTTTAGCAAATAACATAACCTCTAATAAAACCATGACTTGAAACAGCGCAATACCGTATAGAATGCGCGAGCTGACAACTAACCACACCGACTCTTGCGCCTGTAAATAAAGCCCAATAGCGCCAAAAATAAGCGCGCACGAAAATGTACTGGTGCGGCTAAGCGTAGGTACCGGTAAGCGCTGCCTAAAGTGGTTAAACAACAGCATTAGTAGGGCTGAAAAAGCAGGAATGGCGTACACAAGCGCACTTTGAAACGCACTGCTTTGCGCGCTCATTCCTTGCCAATGGGTCGTAAAAAACGGCCTAATTAAGAACGCGCTAAAGTAAACAACCACGCTTATAAAACAAAATTGCCATATAAAATAGGGTGTGCGAGTGCGCGGTTTTTCGCTTTCAATCGCTTGCTGATAAATACCTAGCTTTAAGCTCAGCATTAAATAGGCGCACAGCAGCACTTGTATTACATCGCCCGCAGCACTTAATAACAATGCATAACGCGGTTCGTTTAAACTAAAAAAATACCCGCCCACTAACGCGCCACCAATGGCGCCAAAGTGCATAAGCACCGAAAACAAGCCAATAATAGAAAGGTGCTTACTTTGCTGCTCTAAACGCAGTGCAAACGGGTAAATAAGCAGATAACTGGCTTTAAGCACCAACATAAACTGGTAATAAAACCAAAATTCCCACACATTAGTTGCAAAGTAACAAAGCAAACCAAAGCATGCGGCAATCACTTGCGTTACAAGCCAAAGAGCCAGCTCATGGTATTTTTTGGCAACCTTTGCCCACAACGGTAATGCCAACATAACCGTAATACAACAGTTAGCTACAAACACACCAATAAGCGTGGGGTTACTTACAGAAAATTCGCTGGCAAAAAACTGCGGATAAAACGGCAGTAATAAGGTATCGCACACCACCGAAATAACCGTAAGCAAAATAAGTGCTATACGTAAACTCATGCGGCGTTACTCTTTTGCTGTGAATGGGTTTCTACATCGCTTAAATCAAAACACTGAAAAGCAATTTTTTGCTCAACCTGATACGGCGCATAACCGAGTATTTCGCGCAAAATTATACTGTTGCGATAACACGCCATGCCTAAATCGGGGGTTACAAAACCATGGGTGTGTTGCTCTGCATTTTGCACAAATATACGCTTTTGGTCGGTATCTATTGCGTATTCACGACTTACTATATAACGGCCTTGCTCATCTTCTGGGAGCTGCTGCGCGATGGGGTTTAAAAAAGCGGGGCGCTTGTATTTAAAGCCCGTGGCACAAATTAAATAATCGGTTTTTATTTCAAAGGCTTCATTTAGCTCTTGATGGTAAAACTCAGTCACTAAGCGCCCAGCACTTTTACGTGTATTAGTAAGCTTGCTAT
This sequence comes from Pseudoalteromonas sp. S3785, assembly GCF_005887365.1. NCBI lineage: Bacteria > Pseudomonadati > Pseudomonadota > Gammaproteobacteria > Alteromonadales > Pseudoalteromonadaceae > Pseudoalteromonas > Pseudoalteromonas sp. S3785. The sequence goes on from NZ_PNCT01000047.1 coordinate 16,425, forward strand.
TAGTTTTAAACGTAGTAGAAATGGGCCCATCTAAGCTTTGCGCGTAAAGGGTGTCAAAAATGTCATTAATTAAATCGCCATTAATGCCTTTAAATAAGTTTTTTTGATTTTGATTAAGCCAATCTCGTTGCTCGGTTTTTAAATTATAAAAGTAATCAACATACTCAGGAGAGGTCATCTCAAGGGTGAGTTTAGTGTACTCCAGCGGAAAATAACGCGGCGATCGCGCAATCCAATCTAGTTGTAAACCGTGTGGCACTGCTTGTTGTAATAAGGTGTGATAAATCTCGGCAGCACTTTGCCCAGCACCCACAACCGTAACGCGTTTAGCAGCTTTTAGCTCATCTAGGCGGTGGCAAAAGTCGCTACTGTGCAGTACGTTATTTGAATTACTTTGCACTGCGCAATCAGGAATATATGGGGCAGGGCCGGTGCCAAGCACTAAGTGGCGCGTAACATAGTGTTGCTCTCCATTTAGGGTGTTACAGGTAACGGTATAGCACTCACTTTGCGGGCAAAATTCAACCTTAGTTACACTTTGCTCAAAGCTTACGTTACTCAGCTGCGAGCACACCCACTGGCAATAGAGGTTGTATTCTTTACGCAGTAAAAAAAAGCTCTCGCGAATATAAAATGGGTATAAGCGGTTATTAATCTTGGCATAATTTAAAAAGCTGTATTTGCTGGTAGGGTCTGCAAGAGTCACCAAGTCAGACATAAATGGCGTTTGCAAAGTAACACCTTCTAGCATCATGCCGGGGTGCCAATCAAATTGGCTACGCTGCTCTAAAAATAAGCTTTTCACGTCCTCTAGTGGCTCACTTAAACATGCTAACGATAAATTAAACGGGCCAAGACCAATGGCTATAAAGTCATAAGGTTGGTTGCTCATTATTTTTGCTCCTTATACGTTTGCCACGCAATAGTGCTAATTTGCTCAAGCACAGCGCGCACATCGCTCAATTGGCACAGGGCATTAAGTAACGTAAATTTAAGGTAGTGTCGGCCGTTAATTTTGGTGCGCGCAATCATTGCGTCGCCGGTGTTTAAAAAAGTTTGGCGCACGTGCAGGTTTAGGGAGTCGAGTAAATCGGGGTTATTTCTTAACTCCTCTGGCGCAAAGCGAAATACCAGTGCGCTAAGCTCTGGGTAATTTATAACTTCAAAATCAGGGTGGTCGTTAAGCACAATGTGGGTTTGACGAGCAAGCCCAATTACTTTATCAAATGCTCGCCCAAGTGGCGCCTCGCCCATGGTGCGCAGTGTTAACCAAAGCTTTAGGGCATCAAAACGGCGTGTGGTTTGTAAGCTTTTATCAACTAAATTTGGCGTGCCATTGCCGGCCTCAGCTAATGGGTTTAGGTAGTCGGCGTAAAGGGTAATATGGCTAAAGTGGCGTTTGTCACTTAATAAAAACGCACTACAGCTAACCGGTTGCATGAACGATTTATGGTAATCAATGGTAATTGAATCTACTTGTTCTATGCCGTTTAAAGCACTGCGATGGTGCTCGCTTACTAGTAATCCGCCGCCGTATGCGCCATCAACATGGCACCAAAGCTGCTCTTTTTTGGCAAGCTTTGCTATGTCTTCAATTGGGTCAATTGAGCCAAAATCGGTTGTACCGGCGGTAACAACCACGGCGATAGGTAAATCGCCCTTAGCTTTAGAATCTGCAATTGCTTGGTTAAGCGCATCCATATCCATTTGCATTTTATTGTTTGTAGCCACAGGTACTACCGCGTTATAACCTAAGCCCAATAATGCTGCTGCCTTTTGAATACTAAAATGCGCCACCTCTGAGCAATAAATACGAAAACGCGAGGCTACATCAGGCAAGCCTTGCAGCTTTACTTCATGATTTGGTGCATAACGACTCACAGCTACTTCGCGTGCAACTAACATGGCCATTAAGTTCGATTGCGTACCACCACTGGTAAAAACGCCATCGGCAGTGCTTGGCAGCTTTGCTTTTTCACAGCTCCAATCAATTAATTTTTGTTCAATAAGGGTCGCGCCAGCGCTTTGATCCCAAGTATCTACCGAGGTATTGATTGCGCCAATGATGTGCTCAGCCACAACCGCTGGATAGGTAACGGGGCAATTTAAATGCGCCATATAACGCGGGTGATGAAAATACACAGCGTGATCTAAATACACACTTTTAAGCTCGTTTAATACCGCTGGGAAATCAGCGAGAGGTTTAGCTAAATCTACATCGTTAACAGTGGCGGCAAGCGTATTAACCGACACGCCAGAAAACGGCTTTTGCGCTTTAGCCATAGCTTGTTGTACAGCCGAAAGCCCCTGCAACGACGCTATTTGATAGTTAATAAACTGGTCGAGATTAAATTGAGGAGGTAACCCGTTTTGCTCAAATATTGCTTTATTTTCGACAGGGCTGAGCTGCGCCGATTGTAATTGTGACATATTCGCTCCTTGGTTGTACTTGTATTGGGGTTGAGGATCTTAATAGTAACAATTTGCATTTACAATAATGATTAAGGGTTAGATATAGGTTTATTTTCGCAATTAGGAGTGACTGATTAGTTATAAGGAATTACTTTAAAAACTAACAAAGTATATAAAATGAGCTATAAGTAGGCGCAAAAATGCGTGCTAAATAATGGCGGTTTGTAAAATAAGTGCGGTGGGTGAAATACTAAAGTTGAGAATTGAAAAAATGGGGAGAAGAGAGCTAAAAGCTAACGTTCTGTAAAGTGGCAATACCACGATAAAAAGTAAACCCCCTTTACAACTCGGTTAAACCTTAAGTGCTAAAGAGGGATATAAAAGTAAAAATGCAGCTTAATTGATATCTTCAAGCTTATTTTTTAAATCCACTAGATCGGTGGCTACGGTGGTTGGCTGAATTTCCCACGGATCAAAAATAGAATCCTCAGAGCGTTTTATCCATGCTCCGCGCATACCATGTGAAATAGCGCCGGTAATATCAAACGGGTTACTCGAAATAAGCCACGTGTTTGCGCCCGTTGAATTGGTCTCGCGTAAAAAATGGCTGTAAACACCTGGATTTGGCTTAAATGTTTTCATATCGTCGGCACTTACTACACCTTCAAAAAGCTCACTAATACCTGCGGTTTCGAGCAATTTATTAACCGCATCAGCAGCGCCGTTTGAAAATGCAAACAATCGGTAATTTTGCGCTTTAAGTAGTTCAAGCCCTTTTTTAACATCGTCAAAGGCCGGTAAAATTTTATATTGCTCAAGCAATTGCTGTTTTTGATCGTCACTCAGCTGCGTTTTATGTGCTAAACACGCGTAATCGAGAGCATGTTTAGTACATAACGAAAACGGTATATAGTTTTGCATTAACCCACGCCTAAATGAATACTCTAATTGTTTTTCACGCCATGTATTTGAAAATTTTTGCGCGTCATCGCCAATCATATCTTCAAGTAATGACAATACGCCGTGAGTATTTATAAGCGTGCCGTATACGTCAAATGCAAGTGTGGTTGCCATATTTGCTCCCAATAAGTTTAAGTTACTTGTAGGTTAGTCGCTCTGAGCTTAACTTAATTTGAACACTTGCTCAAATTAATGTAATTTACCTAAGCAATAATGTAATAACGCATAAAATTGTGGCTCTGTAGCTTATAGTAAAAAGGCTTGCTCAGTTATGTGAAAGCCCTGTTAGGCAAATTATTTAAAAACGATACAAATTAAAGGACTAAATAACATAGTATGAAAATATATTTTTTAATTTACGACAAAGTTGAAGAGCTAGATTTAGTTGGTTCTTGGGAACTAATAGGCCTGCTGGCAGAAGAGGGGTTATGTGAAAAACCCAAGTTAATATCACTAAACTCTATGACTCCCTCAGGTGAGCACGGCATGCGTTTTAGTGCCGATTATCACTTCACTGACCCAGTGCAGCCCGATGTATTAATTGTACCCGGCGGCAGTGGTGCGCGTATAGCAATGGAAGACACCGACGTTATTAACTACCTTAAAAAAATAGCAGAAAACTGCCACAGTATTTTATCTATATGTACCGGTATGTATTTAATGCAAAAAGCAGGGCTATTTAAGCACAAAAGAGCAACCACCCATTGGGCTTTTTTAGAGCACCTTAAAAAAGATAACACGGTAACTGTTGTTGAAGAGCGATTTGTTAAAGATGGTAATATTTGGTCATCAGCTGGTGTTTCGGCGGGTATGGATATGTGTCTCGCTTTTATTGCTGATTATTATGGTGATGATGTTGCCTCCACCATACAGTTAGACGCAGAATACTATCCATCCCCCACTATTTATGGTGAAGCGCATAAAAATAATGCCACATCTAATTACATTAAAAAGCTGCGTTAAAGCCCATTTTATAAATTTATATTGGCCTTTGCTGCTCTTAACCCAACATGCGCTTTGTAAACCCCCATTACACTTTGGTTAAATAAACGACTAGGTGCTTGCACTGTACTGCTTAAAATTAATAAAACTTATACGCATCGAGCGCTAAAATATCCATTTAGGTATCACTAAAAACCTTTTAAACCAGTATGCCGCACGCGCCCATTGCGGTAAATAAAAGTAGGGTGGCTAAATAACTCGTGGGGTGCTTGGGTTAATAATCTTACAGTTCAGCAATGTCTTGCGCTAAAAGCGTCTGCCCAAGCGATGTTAAAAAATCAGAGGTAGCGATTGTTTAATTGCCATCATTGGCGAGCCAAGTGAAACAAAGAAAGCGGCTGAATCATGCATTAGTCTATTTTGATATAGCCGTTTTATTACTTTTTAATTTGGTGATAAATGTGCTATTTATTTATGAATTACAAACAAAGTATTGTTAATTATGGACAAGCTAACCACCATGAAAACTTTTGTGAGTGTAGTGCAAGAGGGTTCATTTTCTAAAGCCGCCGATAAACTCGATATATCGCCGCAATTGGTGAGTAAATATGTATCAGCACTTGAAGAAGGGCTGTCTACCCGTTTATTGCACCGCACCACACGAAAAGTAAGCACCACAGAAGCGGGGGATCACTATTTTACTCGCTGCCTACAAGTACTTGGCGATATAGACGACATGGAAAATTCGCTTAATCACTTAAGCGAAAACGTATCGGGTGTGCTGAGTATTAGTGCGCCTATGTCGTTTGGGGTTAAGCATTTAGCACCTCTGCTGGTTGAGTTTCAAAAGCAGTATCCAAATTTAAAAATAGATTTAAAACTCACTGACCAATTTATAGATATTGTTGAACAAGGTATTGATATAGCGCTGCGTATTGGGGTGTTAAAAAACTCATCCCTTATTGCTAAAAAAATAGCCCCTATTCGCTTAGCGGTCTTTGCATCGCCTGCATATTTAAAGCAGCACGGTACACCCACTACATTGCAAGAACTTCAACAACATAATTATTTACGCTACGCCAACGCAGAGCCTGCTAAAAGGCTTACAGGGGTTAATGAACTTAAAAGCGAGTTTAAACTTGAAAGTAACTTAGTGGCTAACAATGGCGATTTAATACTAAATACAGCCATTGCAGGCGGCGGCATTGCTATGCAACCTACCTTTATAGCTGGTGAGGCACTCGCGCAGGGTAAAGTTGTGCGTATTTTACAAAAGTTTGAGCCTGAGTCTATGGGGCTTTATATGGTGTACGCAAACAGGCAGTTTTTGCCTAGTAAAGTGCGCGCATTTGTTGACTTTACTAGTGACTATTATGGCGATGTGCCTTATTGGGATTTAGGAGAATGACATGTCGATCACCAATCAATTAGCGTTATTTGTAGATGTAGTGCAACAAGGCTCATTTGCTAAGGCTGCCGCCTTAAACGATATGGATAATTCGTCACTTTCTAAACAAATTAAAAAGCTTGAAAGTAGCTTAGGTGTGCAATTACTTAACCGGTCTACGCGCTCGTTTTCGCTTACCTCGGCAGGGGATGAAATACTCCAACAAGCGCACATTCTTATAGATACCCTTAGTGATATTCACAATATTGTCGACTCCTACCAAGCCAAACCTAAAGGCATTTTACGCATAACCTCGGGCATGTTTTTTGGGCAGCAATATATTCAGCCTGTTATTAATATATTTATGCAAAAGTACCCAGAGGTAAAAATTACCCTGATGCTTGATGATAAGCGCAACGATATTATTAGCGACCATTACGATTTAGCGTTTAGAATTGGCAAACTTGACGACTCAAACCTAATGGCAAAAAAAATATCTGATATGCATTTTGCCTTGGTTGCCTCGCACGATTTTATAGCGCGCCATGGTATGCCAAATACACCTGAGGAGCTTTTAGCTTTACCTGCAATAGTTTACGGCAATGGCGATGTAAGCCTAGATCAAGTTAAATTAAGCACCCAACCTCATGGTGATGAATTCAAAACCCACAAAATGAAGGGCAATTATAAAGTAAGTGACGTACGCACCATGCTTGATGCCACTAAAGCGGGCTTAGAGTATGTGATGCTTGATTTATTTAACCTAGAAAAACCCATAGACGAAATGGGGTTAGTGCCACTTTTAACCAATTATAAGCTTAGCGCATCGGGCACTGGTATTTATGCGCTTTACCCGCACCGTAAGCAAACGCCACTGGTAAGCGAATTTATAAAAACGGTACAAGAGTATATTGGCAGCCCAGCATTTTGGGTTAATCATATTCCTAATTACAAACAGCTTTATTAGCTAAAGGCCTTAAAAGCTTTCTAACACCACTTTACCTTTAGCGGTTTGCGATTCAAGGTGCTGATGCGCTTTACGTAAATTGGCTGCGTTAATTTTACCTAAGTGCTCGCCTACAGTGGTTTTAATTTGCCCTTGGTCAATCATAGTGGCTACGTTATTTAAAATAATGTGTTGCTCTTGCATATCGTCGGTTTTAAATAACGAGCGAGTAAACATAAGCTCCCAATGTACCGACACACTTTTATTTTTAAATGGCACAATATTAAGTGTTTCAGGGTCATCAATAAGTGCAAATTGACCTTGTGGCTTCACTACTTTTTCAATTTCAAGTAAGTGTTGCTCTGTATTGTTTAAGCTTACTACGTAATCTACTTCGCTTAAGTTTTTAGCTGCAAATTCTTCACTTAATGGATTGCGGTGATTAACAATAGTATCGGCACCTAAATCTTCTAACCACGATATAGTTTCAGGGCGAGAAGCGCTGGCAATAATATTTAATTTAGTACGCTGCTTTAACAGCTGCACCATAATTGAACCCACACCACCGGCGGCTCCAATAACTAAAATACTTTTTGAGTCATCGTTTTTAGCTACATTTAAACGGTCAAACAATAATTCCCACGTAGTAATGCTGGTAAGTGGCAATGCAGCGGCTTCGCCATACGAAAGCGAACTTGGCATATGGCCAACAATACGCTCGTCAACTAATTGAAATTGCACGTTACTGCCTGAGCGAGTAATGTCGCCCGCGTACCATACTTTGTCGCCTGGCTTAAATAACGAAACGTTTTCGCCAACCGATTTAACTACCCCAGTTGCATCCCAACCTATTACTTTATATTCGCCATCTGCTGCTGGCATTGCTTGGCGAATTTTAAAATCAACCGGATTAACCGATACAGCTTTAACTTCAACTAAAATATCGTGGCCGTGTGCTGTTGGCGTTTCAAGTTCAATGTCTTGTAGTGATAGTTCGTTTTCGATAGGTAAACTTTGTTGATATCCAATTGCTTTCATGGGACTTGCCTCTTTAGCTAGTTAATACTCTGTGTTGATGACGCTATTTTGGCTTTATCAACGCTATTAAAAAAGAGACAAAACGCCCAATTATTATGGACGTAAAAATCCATAATAAATATAAATATATTTAAAATGCAGATTCATATTTCTATGAGCGCGTTAAATTAATAACGCCTATTTAACTGTCACGGGGGTTTACAGTTACTTTATATTAAGTTATTCCATACGCTTTCGCCACCTGGGTGCAAAGCCGCATGATACCTGTAAGCATAGTAAGTTATTGGCACGCAGTGCTGCTCATCTCCTACAACTACTAGGGTATTATTTTTAAGCTCGTTAGATATAACGTAATCAGGCAGCCAGGCAATACCATTACCCGCTACAGCATGCACTTTTAAAAGCTCAGTCATGGATGAAACAAACACCTTATTAAGCTTAGCGCCCGATATAATGGGCTCTAACTGCCGCCCCATGTAGGAGTCGAGGCTGTAGGCTAAATGCGGTATTGGCGTGTCAGTTTCTAGGTTATACAAGGCTTTACCGTTTAAATCGCACGCGCTTACAGGAAGCAACTTAGCATTACCTATTTTTTGATGGCTAAATGGCGGTAGTTTAAGGCGTTCGTTATCAAAGGCGATAAGTAAGTCGCACTCACCTTGCTCTAGCGCTTCAGTGGCTTTATCTACGTCTATTGCCTCAAGGTTAAGTACTATATCGCGCTCATCTTGAGCTTGAAAGTTGGCCAATTTTAGCGTTAAAAAGCTCGCTAAAGAGTGCGCCGCAGCCACCTTTACCGAGTAGTTTTGTTGAATTGAAAGTTCCTCAAGCATGCTGATTGAAGTATTCATTTGATTAACTAAGTTACGCGCTGTTATATGAAATATTTTACCGCTTGGGGTAAGGGTAATAGGCAGGTTTTCTCGGTCAATTAGCGCAGCGCCGAGGGCATCTTCAAGGGCTTTTATGCGCCTACTAAAGGCAGGTTGTGTTATATGCCTAAGCTTTGCCGCTTGCGAAAAGCTTTTAGTATTCGAGAGCGTTAAAAAATCTTCTAGCCATTTACTTTCAATATTCATAGTAGCTACTTAGTTATGCGTTTTTAGCATGGGTGGTAAAATAATAGCATTATTCAAACTAAATAAAACACTATAAATTAAGCCTATAAACTCAATAACTGGAAAGCAACCATGCTCAGAACTCTTGGAGTATTAGGCGGAATGGGGCCTTTGGCTACTGCCTCATTTATGAATCAGGTAATTGCTTTATCACCTGCTAAAAATGATCAAGAGCACATACCTATGTTTATAAGGAATATCCCGCAAATTCCTGACCGAACAAAATTTTTAATGGGTATTGAAGATGAAAACCCATTTTTTGAGCTAAAAAAAGGTTTTAAAGAGCTAACAAGCTTAGGTGTAAGCTGTATTGTTATTCCGTGTAATACCGCGCATTACTGGTACGACGCATTAACTCAAAATGCCGATGTACACACCATTAGCATTGTAAAAAGCGTTATTAAACAAGTTAAAGTAACCAATAAGCAAAGAGTGGGTATTTTAGCCACTACAGCCACACTAAATATGGGTATTTATCAAAACGCATTTGAGCAGCACAATATTGATTTTATTGAGCCAAACACACAGCAGCAAATGACTATTATGGATGGTATAACAGCTGTAAAAGCAGGGGATTTAAATACAGGGCGCAACTTATTAAGCAAGGCTTATGAGTCAATGCTTGCCCAAGGTGCAGATTGCGTGTTGTTTGGCTGCACCGAAATACCACTGGTATTAGCCACACAAGCTAAGCAATCGCCTGATACCTGTTTAGATACCATCGCTATTTTAGCGCAAGAGTGCGTTAACTGGGCGTATGCAGGTTATAAAAAATCAGCACATTCATTGTCGAATGTAGCTTAAAAGGGTGTGCTTAATTAAAAGCACACCTCTGAGTTAGTAATTATACAGGCGCATTTTGCTCGATGAGGTTTTTAGCTTTTAACTCACTCCAAAACGCATCTGGAATGGTTACCTTCATTGACGCAACATTTGCATTAATTTGATCGGCAGTACGCGCACCTGGCACTATTGAGGCCACAGTGGATGGCGCTTCTGCAAATTGCAGCGCAGCTGTTTTAATGTCGATGCCATGCTTAGTAGCAACTTCACTAATTGCATTATACTTTTGCTGCATAGGCGCAGGAATTTTAGGTGAGTAATTAAAGCGATTTCGCCCAGTTAAAAAACCACCATTGAGTGGCGCACCAATGACGGCAGAGATCCCTCGTTTATCAAGCATAGGGAAGGTTTTATTAAGTGCTTCTTTGTGATCTAAAATAGAGTACTGCAGCGCTAATAAACAAATATCGGGATCTGACATATCAAGCGCTTTGTAAACGGCATGCGGTGTATTAACACCAAAGCCCCAACCTTTAATTATTCCCTCGTCGCGCATTTTTGTAAGCTCAGGAATTGCGCCTTTTGCTGCTTGATCAAAGTATTTAAGCCAATCGTCACCCATATCACTATTTTGAGGCGATAAATCGTGAATATAAACAATATCAAGCGACGCCACGCCAATTCTTTGTAGAGTATCCTCAATTGAACGACGTGTGCCCGAGGCTGAATAATCATACTTATAATGAAACGGTGAATGATCGGCCCAGTGCCAGCTATTTTCTAAAGGCTCAGCGGAAGGTGTAAGTAAGCGGCCTACCTTGGAGGATAATACAAAGTCTTCGCGTTTTTTATTGCGTAATAAATCCCCAAAGCGTCTTTCACTCAAGCTTAAGCCATAAAAAGGGGAAGTATCGTAATGCCGTATACCTGCGTCCCACGCAGCATTTAACATTGTTAGAATTTCTGCATCGCTAGATATGGTGTTAAAACCGTTACCAGCGGCTAGACCGCCTAAACCCATTCTAGCTTCAGGGCGATAGTGTTTAGCGTTTGTAACATCATTGGTGGGCAAGGCTGCACTTTTATCGATTGGCCCTTTAGTTGGCATAAGCTGCCCTTGAGACATTTTTACCTTTAGTTGCTCAGCGAGTGCTGAAGCACTAAAAATAGATCCTATACCTAAAGCTGCACCTGCTTTAATAAAGCTTCTGCGAGATACCATGTAACCTTTCTCCTTGAGTAACGTTAAATATCTACTTTATACGCTAGTATAATTTTCAAGCAAAAACAACAAAAGCAGCTACAATAAAGTTCAATATTATCAATAGTATGCGTAAAATTAACAAGCACTGAACAAGCTTTTTATTTAACATTAATGAATGATTGTTTAGCTTATTAGTACAGTAATTGAACATGTACAAAGTGGTGCACTTTAATAGCTTGATAAAAAAGCATACTTCCACCTTGGTGCACCTTTTAATACCAACAAACACAATATGTAAGTGGTTACATTTATTACAATGTATACAGAACTAAACAAAAGGTAAAAATTAACAAGCAAAATTAAAAGTTTAATTGAGCTCTTTAGCAAAGCGTTTTCGGTAGCGCTTGGTAAGCTTTGCAGCACGTATTTGGTCGCTTATTATAGTAAAAATAGCCGAGGTATTTGCCTTAACGTGTTTACCTTCGCCAAGGCGACGAAGCTGCCTTTTTACCAGTGCCATAGTAGCAAGCCCAGCGAGTGTTTTGTCTTTAAAAGTAACCCGCGGCATAAGTGGGTTATGCATTGGCTGTGTTTGCCAACTATTAACTAAGTTTGGCTGAAATGCCAGTGCTGTTGCCATACCAACGAGCGCAACGCCTGAGCTAATAACTTTATTTGCCACCTCTAATCGGCTAATACCACCTGTGGTCATAATAGATATGTTTGACTGCTCGCTAATTGCTTTAGCAAACTCTAAAAAGTATGCCTCACGCGCAAGTGTTCGCTCATCGCCTGTTTGGCCTTGCATAGCAGGTGCTTCGTAGCAGCCGCCCGAAAGCTCTACAAAATCAACCTTTAGTGCACTTAGCATATCTACAACCGCTTGCGCGTCACTTGGCTCAAAACCGCCGCGCTGAAAATCAGCAGAGTTTAGCTTAACTGATACAGAAAACCGCTCGCTACAGTGTGCTTTAACGCTTTTGGTAATTTCGAGTAATAAGCGGGCACGGTTTTCAAGGCTACCGCCCCATTCGTCATTACGTTTATTAGTCAGAGGAGATAAAAACTGTGCTAGTAAATAGCCATGTGCAGCATGTATTTGTACACCATTAAACCCAGCTTTCTCAGCTTGTTGCGCCGTATTAGTAAATCGGGCGATAACATCATAAATTTCGCTTTTATCCATCGCTTTTGGCTGTGCAAAATAGTGCGAGTGTTTGCCCATATTAAGCGCGATATCAGAAGCACTAAGCGCTTTACCGCCCATTTTTTTAAATACTTGGCGGCCAGGGTGATTTATTTGCATGACAATTTTACAGTCATTTTGCTGTGCTAAACGTGAAAGTTCTGCAAAAGCTGTAATATCGGTTTTCTGTTCAAGTGCAAGGCCTCCAGGTCCTGTCATTGCAAGGTGGTCAACGATAACATTGCCGGTAATAATTAACCCGCAACCACCTTTAGCCCATTCGCTGTATAGATTTTTAAGCACTTGCGAAGGTGTTAAATCGGCCTCTGCGAGGTTTTCTTCCATAGCGGCTTTTACTACTCGGTTTTTAATGGTTAAACCACTTGGTAAGGTAAAAGAGGTAAATACAGGGTGTTGTTTATTTTCAGACATAAGGTAAACCATAAATTGACATTACAGTCACTATAACCTTAAAGTCAGCTTTAAGGTCAACTGTCATTTTAGGCTAATAAACAACAATGAAAATAGGTGAACTTGCAAAACAAAGTGGTACAGCAGCCAGCACAATAAGGTATTACGAAAGCATAGGTTTGCTTCCAGCTGGTATGCGTAGCAGCAATGGCTATCGCCAATACACGGCAAATAGTGTCGAGCAACTTAAAATAATTAAGTTTGCACAAAGTTTAGGGTTTTCGCTTGAAGAGATCCCCTCCCTGCGTACGCCTAATGAGGAGCTTGAACACAACGCCATTATTGAGCGCCTCAAGCAAAAACAACATGAGGCCAACGCACTAATAAAGCAGCTACAGCGTAAATCAGAGCGTATTGGTAGTTTAATTACCCTACTAGATGCAAGCTGGTCTAATGGCGGGTGTATTGGCGATGAAAAAATCAATGAGTTATTAAATGAGTTGGAATATTAAAGCCGTAAGCGAGTACATGTGAGCTTTACTTGTGTTAGTTTTACGGCGCTTTACCATGAAAATTGATATAAAGCGTTTGTAAACTTTCCGGAACCAAGGGCCACCCAAGCGCAATAGTATGGGGGCTTGCGCCCCAAAATAATGTTTCTACGTAATATACGTCTATGTGTTCAATTACTTTTGCCTTAGCGTTTATTAGTTTTTCAGCCACGTAATTTAAATAACACAGGGCTTGCTCCACATTACCAAGAGCAAAAGCCTGCGTTGTGGCTTTAGAAAATGCCTCCATTTTAAACGAGGTTTCATCTTCATCATATATGTTCATTAACGCTTTAACTTCAGGGAATTGAATAATGATTTCATCTAACAAATTTAAAATCGTTTTCATATTTTTTAACCGAGAGCTCAATTAATTGCAACCTAAGCAAAGAGAACCATAAACCTTTTGCTTATAAAAAGTAGAGCTAATCCAGCTCTAATTGAGCTTTTTCTACGCTTTCGTTTGGTAGCTCTTTTTGAACCGATACACCTAGCTCTTTAAATTCAGACGCTTGTTTAATTAAGTTACCTTTACCACGGTAAAGTTGTGAAAAGGCTTTATCGTAGCTTTCTTTTGCGCGGTCAAGTTGTTTGCCAACACCTTCCATACTCGTTAAAAAGCCATTGAGTTTGTTGTAAAAGCGCTCTGCACGATTCGCCAGCTCTTTAGAGTATTTAGTTTGCTCTTCAAAGCGCCACAGCTGTTTAACAATATTAAGGCTTGTAAGTAGGGTAGTTGGTGTAGCAACTAAAATATTTTTTTCGATGGCTTGTTGGTAAATATCGCTTTGATATTTAAGCGCCTCTACAAATGCAGATTCTATAGGCACAAACATAATAACCACTTCAGGCGAGTTTATACCAGGGAGTCGATCATACGACTTACTGGCAAGCTCGTTAATACGTGCTGTAACAGCATGTACATGCTCTTTAATTGCTTGGCTAGCCTCTAATTCGTTTTCGGCGTTAACGTAGCGGGTATAAGCATTTAGCGAAGTTTTAGCATCAATCACTAAGTGGCGGCCCTGTGGTAAATACACCACTACGTCGGGGCGCAGTCGGCCGTCTTCGGTATTAAACGAAACTTCGCGTTTATAGTCAGTACCCGCGCGCAGGCCTGCGCTGTCGAGTACGTTTTCGAGCATCAGTTCGCCCCAATTACCTTGGGTCTTTTTTTGCCCTTGTAAGGCATTACTGAGTTTATCGGCTTGTTCGGTAATAGCTTGGCTTTTGGCTTGTAAATGCAGTAGTTCTGTTTTAAGAGCAGCCCGTTGCTTTAAATCTTCAACGTGAATCGATTCCATTTTATCTCTAAAACCTTTTAGCTCCCCTTGAACAGGTTTTAATAGTTGCTCAATGCTTTCTTGGTTTAGCGTTTTAAAGCTTTGCGACTTTTCTTCTAAAATTTTATTAGCTAGGTTTTCAAACTCTTTTTTAAGCACACTTTTGCTTTGCTCTATTTGAGCAAGCTGCTCGGTAAAGTTTTGCTGCTTTTGTTCAAGCGTAGTGCGCATATTATTAAGCTCAATATCGCGTTGGTTAAATTGCTCTCGCAAAGCGGTTAACTCGCCTTCGGCTTTACGCCAGAAATGGTTGTATTGAATACTTTGTTTTTCTTGCTCGCTAAAGCGAGTTTTAAAGTGCTGTGCTTCATCGCGCTGCTCTTGGTGTGATTGCTCAAGTAGCTCATGCTCGTCAAATAAAGCAGTGTATTGCTGCTGCTTGTTGTCGTACTGGTTTTGTAATAACGATAGCTGCTGCTGTTGTTCGCTAATTTGCTTTTTTAACTTGTTCCGAGAAGGTAGCGAAACAAGGCCATAGAGTACAAGCCCAGTTGTAATCCCTGCACCGGCGCTTAACCAATCAATATGCGTTATTAGCTGAGTAAACATAAAATAAACTTATAAAATTTAGAGACATGCCATCATAACGAATAAAACTTGTAGGGGGTAGAGGCTAATTTAAGACAGAAAAAAACCAGCTTAAAAGGAGCTGGCTTATTCATTACTAAATTCAGTAACTAATCGGGAAATCAACATGAAGCTTGTGATAACTGCAATTAATCAACAA
>NZ_PNCT01000048.1:0-80147 GCF_005887365.1 Pseudoalteromonas sp. S3785
AGATGCCGCTGCAACAAGCATAAACGTATTAAGTAATGATACAGACGCAGAAAACGATATACTTTCTATTAGTGCTGTTACTGCCACATCAGGTACAGTAACAAGCGCGGGTAATGATGTGATTTACACGCCAGAGGCCAATTTTAATGGTCAAGCCACAGTAAATTACACCCTAAGTGATGGCACTGATACAGCTAATGGCGTATTAACTATTACGGTTACACCTGTGAACGATGCGCCGGTAGCAAATCCCGACACGGCCACTATTTTAGAAGATGCCGCCGCAACAAGTATTAATGTATTAAGTAATGATACTGATACAGAAAACGATACACTCTCTATTACTTCCGTAAGTACTAATGTGGGCGGTATTTCGAGCTCTGGCAACGACGTTATATACACGCCAGAAACTAACTTTAATGGCCAAGTGATCGTAAATTATACACTGAGCGATGGTACAGACACAGCACCAGGAACATTAACTATTAACGTAACCCCTGTGAATGACGCACCTGTTGCACAGCCTGATTCAGCAACGTTAAATGAAGATGCCCCTGAAACTACAATTGACGTTATAAGCAATGACAGCGATGCAGATGCAACCGATACCTTAACTATAACAGCCGTTATAGCGGATATTGGTACAGCGAGTGTTGAAAATAATGAAATTAAATATACCCCCGCCTTAAATAGTGAAAGCATAGCAACACTTACCTACACGTTGAGTGATGGCACTGATGAGGTGCAAGGTAATTTGACTATTACAATAGTAGCAATTAACGATGCGCCAACAGCAGTAGACCAAACTTTTTCTATCGGTGAAAATGCTATAGATGAAGAGACAATTGGTACGATTACAGCGTCTGACATTGAAAATAACAGCCTCACTTTTAGCTTAAGCGGTGGCGAAACCTTATTATTTAATATTGATAGTAATAGTGGATTATTAACCGTAAACGGTAGCAACGCGTTTAATTTTGAAACAGCGACACAACACACTGTGAATGTCGATATTACTGATAATGGCTCTCCAAATGAAACGACTACAATAACCATTAATGTAAATATTACAGATGAAGAAGACCCGCTAATTCCTGTCGAGGATGAAACATTTGGACGAGCACTTAGCGAACAGCTAGACCTCTCGAGCGTTTTTTCAAATGGTGAATTTAACGATAGCATTGAGCTTAACACTAACCTTTATTTCGTGGGTTACAATAACAACACAGATACAGATATTATTGTTGTTTCTTATACCAATATGGGCGATTTAAACACTGCATTTAATAGCAGCGGCTTTAAAACGATAGATCTGGGTGAAGATGAAAAAGGTACCGCTATTATCTCTGGCAATGGTGAGTTATTTATAGGTTATTCAAGCTTTAATGGCTCAGAAACTGAAGCATGTTTATTAAAAATGAGTGTAACAGGTATTGTTAGTACAAATTCAGGTGACGGCAACTCAGGTACTAAATGTACAACGCTTGCGAGTGAATCTGCAATAAACGACCTTGAGTTTACCGATAATAAAATACAAGGCGTTGGTTACTCAATCAATGGCTCAGACAAAGACAGTTTATTTCTTAAATTTGATGTATCGACGCTTGCTTACGAATCAGGCAGCCCCGGTATAGTGGATGTAAGTGGTGAAAACCGTGATGATGAATCACACGCTATTAAAAACTTTGGTAACTCTGATTTACTCGTAGTAGGTAGTGCCATAGGTGAAGAAGGTGATTTAGATGCAACCATTAGGTACCTTACTCCTGATGGCAATAATAACGGCAGCTTCAACTCAGGCGATGCACTTATATTAGATTTATCGGACGAAGAAGGTGACGATGAGCTACTTGCCATTGGTGGTATAGACGCGGTTAATTTTACTGCCTATTTAGGGGGATATTTTACTCGCTCATCTGGTGAAAAAGAAGCGGTTATGATTTCAGTTGATCGCTTTGGCGATATCGATGATGACGATATTAATGAAGAAATGTCAATTTACAATATTGATGGGAATTCGGGCTCAGGTAACGGCAGTGCGCGAGTTACTGGTGTAAAGTACGCACCTTTGAGCAATCAAATAATCCTCTCTGGTACTACAGGTATTGAAGCCACTGATGATGCTCACAACGAGCAACTATTTTCGGCACGAGTTTCTGTACCTGATGGCACACTAGACACTAGCTACGGCAATTCAGGCATAAATATTATTTCCAATGTTATCAGTCATCAAACTGCTAATGCATCGACTATTGATGAAAATGGCACGCTATGGCTATCCGGCAGGTTTAACGATTCATCTAATGAGCCTTTCATAACGTCAATAACGAGTAATGCAAATTTAAACACCGATTTTTCTATAGATGGCTACACAAGCATAAACGATCTAAGTATTAGCTCGAATGATCTATCAATGGATGTATTGCAATTACAAACTGGCACCCACGCAGATAAGTACTTAACGGCGTCTGTAACGCAACTTAATACTAACAATCAGCTAGTGTTGACTCGCTATACTAATGCAGGCGTTATTGATACCAGCTTTAGTCTTGATGGTAATAAAGCCCTAGATATTAATGTTGCGTTTAAAACCATTAAAATAAAAGAGCTTAGCGATAGTAGTATTATTATTGCAGGTACACTTATAAACGGTTTAAATGAAGAAGGCTTTATAGCAAAAGTGGACCAAGACGGTTACCTAGATAAAAACTTTGCTGACGAAGGAATTTATACCACTGTAGACATTTTAAATACCGATATTAGCTTTGCTGATGTTGCTGTCGATAGCAGTGGCTATATTGTGGCTGTAGGCACAGCGACTAATGCTTTGAGTGTGACTAATTCGTTTGCAACCATGTTAAAAAGTGATGGTAAATTAAAAAATAGTTTTGGTACAAGCGGTGCTTACTATGGCAACGTAAATGAGTTTTTTGAAACGCTTTATATAGACGCAAATAAAGATATATATATTGCAGGTAAGCAAGTATCTGGCAGTAGCTCGCAATTAACCATGCTAAAAATAGACGATGATGCCAACGAGATATTTACCTATACCGATAGCCGCTCCTTTAGTGATATAAATAACAGAGCAACAAAAATACTCGCCGATAACGCGGCTAACCTCTATTTAATAGCTAATGATGGCACCACGCCAAACCTAGCAGTGATTATTAAGTTACAACCCGATGGTAGCGAAGATTTAAGCTTTGCCACTAGCGGTATAGGGCAATATGAACTCGCTTCAAGTGCTGACACAAAAGTGAACGATGCAGCAATTGACACTAATGGTAATATTATCCTTAGCGGTATGAGTGATTCAAAAGGGTTAATCGCACGCATATTAGCTGGTGGCACTATCGATACCTTATTTGGAGAAAATATGCGGGGTTATTACCAAGCAGATCAATGTGATGGTACGCATGAATTTACGTCAATGCTGTTACAAACGAACAATCAAATCATACTTAATAGCACATGCTTTAATAACGGCTCTAATAACGTTAGCTTATCTAAATTTAACTTTTACCCAGATGGAATTGAACCCTAAATCATGAAAGTTAAATTTTATGGCGTAAGGGGGTCAATGCCATCCCCAGGTGAACATACATATGTATTTGGGGGCAATACTTCATGTGTATATATTGAGCAAAAAAATGGTGATAGCCTTATTTTAGACTCTGGGACGGGTATCGTACAACTTGGTGAAATGCTTCTTAAGCACGCCTCCCCCATAGCTATACTATTAACACATAACCACTGGGATCATATTCAAGGCTTTCCATTTTTTAAGCCTATTTACCAAGCCGAACGCGATATAACCATTGTTGTAGGTGATGTTGAAGATGAGCAAAGTAAGCAGGCTGTTTTGATGCAAATGTCAGGCTCGTTTTTTCCTGTTAGTTACCAAGACTTACCTGCAAACATTACCTTAAACACTCAATTCGCTACCCAAGAAAGCTTTACTATTAACAATTTTAACGTATTAACCGCACCGTTAAATCACCCTGGTGGAGGCACTGCGTATTGTGTACATGCTGAGGGTAAAAAAATTGCTTATATAACCGATAACGAGTTATCCCCACCAGGTGTTGTTAACACCACCCTTGCCCAGTGGGCTGAGTTTATTAAAGGCGCTGACTTGTTAATTCATGACGCACAATTTACCACCGAAGAGCTTCCACTCAAGCATGGCTGGGGGCATAGCACATTTAAGCAAGTAGCTGAATTAGCTGTTGACGCTTGTATAAAAAACTTAGCAATTATAAGTCACGATCCAGCAAGAACCGATGACGAGCTGTTAGCAATAGAAACACAACTACAAGCAAATTATGGCGAGCAAATTAATATTGAATGTGCCAGAGAAGGCCGATCATTTGAATTTATATCAAGTAAGGATTAACTGTTATTTCTCGCCTTTATATCCCTAAAATTTACCGCCACCTATTTGTAGGCTTAGTCATTACGCTGCTAATAGCGGCTGTGGAGCTGTTTTCTAGTGGTTCATTAGCCAAACTGCTCAATAGGGTCGAAGGTATTATTTACGACTCTAGGCTATTGCTTACTTTGCCTGATACACCTCGACAGCTTGACGAAACTGTTGTGATTATCGACATAGATGAAAAAACGATGCTAGAACAAGGGCGCTTTCCTTGGAGCCGCTCAAAAATGGCTGATTTAGTAAATAAGCTCACTGAGGCAGGGGTTGTAGTTATCGCATTTGATATCTTTTTTTCTGAGCCAGAAGTGAACCCTGTAAACCAAATTCAATCAAGAGCCCCTGATTTATTGAGTGCATATAAATTGGCGTTAAATGATATTAAACACCAAGTAGACGCTGATGCCACCTTTGCTAAAGCACTTAATAGTAACGATACCGTATTAGGTTTTTTGTTAAACAACGACGCTTACAAACAACGTAACCCTTTACCCAGTTCGAGCGTTGTGTGGCCAAAGAGCGAGCAAAGCAACTCCCAGGTAACCCAATTTTTAGGTGCTACGGTTAATATACCTACATTGCAAAGTAGCGCCACGGGTAACGGGTTTATAAATGCCCATAGTGAAAACGATGGATTTATACGTAAAGCGGCCTTGGTTAATCGAGTAGATGATAAGCTCTACCCCTCTCTTGCGCTTGAGGCTGCGCGTTTATATACCTTAGCAGATAGTATTCAAACGCGTGCAAGCATCCAAGATGATTTGACTTTTTTTGAAGGCATTAAATTTCATGAGCGTTGGATACAAACAGATGAGTACGGGCAAATTTTTATCCCGTATAAAGGCCGCGCTAAAAGCTTTAAGTATTACTCTGCCACAGACGTATTAACTAAAAAAGTTACTGAGCAACAATTAGAGGGCAGCGTAGCGTTTATTGGGACTTCTGCAATTGGTTTAGCTGATTTAAGAGCCACACCTGTGGGTTTACAATACCCAGGGGTAGAAGTACATGCTAATATTTTTGAAGGGCTACTGCACCCAGAGATTATACCTACTCAACCTACATGGGCTTTAGGTGCCACATTATTATTAATTACCTTTGTGGGTTGTAGCTTATCGCTTTTAAGTTTTCGTAAAAGTGCGCGCTATATTGTAACACTTTCAGTGGGTATGGCTGGGCTTGTTATATTGCTTAATTTTTATTTGTGGTCAGTACAAAAAATTAGCCTGCCTCTATTTATGCCGCTATTACTTATTTCTATTTTAGCCGCTTACTTTGTTTTTATTGGCTCAATAGCAGAACTAAAGCACAGCCGAAAAATAAAATCGATGTTTAATCAATATGTCCCCCCTGATCATATTGAACAATTAATTCGCCAGCGAAAACAACTTACTCAGCAAAGTATAAAACGAAATATGACCGTGTTATTTGCTGATATACGAAATTTTACTGCGCTATCAGAAGGGATGAGTCCAAACCAATTAAGTGATTATTTAAATCAATACTTATCGGCAACCACAAAAGTTATTTTTGATAATAACGGCACAATAGACAAATACGTGGGTGATATGATTATGGCTTTTTGGAATGCCCCGCTTGAAGACAGTGAGCATGCAAGGCACAGTGTTGAAGCCGCCTTGGCAATGGTTGCAGGTCTTTCAAGCTTAAATAAAGCATTTAGCGAGCAGCAACTTCCCGCTGTGAGTATTGGTGTGGGCATCAGCACTGGTGAGATGAATGTTGGCGATATGGGCTCAGTCTATAGAAAAGCCTATACCGTACTTGGAGATGCAGTAAATTTAGGCTCAAGAGTAGAAAGCTTGACCAAATTTTACGGGGTAGCTATTCTGGTTACTGAAGAAACAATGCTTGCTTGTCCACATATTGCATTTCGCTTAATTGATAAAGTACAAGTAGTAGGTAAAGCAAATGCAACTAAGCTGTATGAGCCTATAAACTTTGTAGCTGAGATAAGCGAAAGCCAGCTATCTGAAATTAAAAAGTCGTTCACTGCTATGCAGCACTACAATAATAAAAATTGGCAACTCGCTCTGACACTATTTGAAGAGTTGAGTGAAACGGCCTTATTGAGTGATCACGTTTACCATATTTTTATTAACCGAATTAAAAATACCGATTTGCAAAATTTAGCACAGGATTGGAATGGCGCCTTTATCCACAAAACAAAGTAGTAACAACATGTCTGAGTACATTAAAGATAGAACGAATCTTCATCACTTTATTGATATTAGCATAAGGCTAACAACTGAAAAGGATGCAAGTAAACTTCTTGAAGAAATTTTGCAAGTTGTTATGTCTATTTCTAATTCTGATGCAGGTACTATCTACTCTATTACAGACGATAAACAGCTTAAGTTTGAAACAGTCATAAATAAATCTTTAGGCCTTTATCTAGGCGGAAGCTCAGGGGAGCCCGTTAACTTTCCTAATATAGATCTGTTTATAAACGGCAAAGAAAACGAAACGGCTATAGTCGCTCATGCTGTTAACTCTGGTGAAATTATTAATATTCCAGATGTATATGCGGCACTGCCTTTTGATATGAGCGCTGCGCGAAATATGGATGCGCGTACGGGGTATCGTACACAGTCTATGCTAACAATCCCGCTCAAAGATCATACTGATGATATTATTGGCGTGATTCAGCTGATCAATGTGAAAGATCAACATGACAATATCATCACCTATAGCGATGAGCTCGTCACACTTATACGATCATTCGCTTCTTTAGGTGCCATATCACTGACAAACTCAACCCTTATTAAGGGAATGGAAGAGCTATTTTCTAAATTTGTAGAAACCATTGCGATGGCTATCGACGAAAAGTCACCTCATACCGGCGGGCACTGTAAGCGAGTTCCTGCGCTTACTTTAATGCTTGCTGACGCCGTCCATAATATTGACCGTGGCCCTTTGGCTGACTTTGTAATGAGTGATGCTGACAGACATGAACTAGATATAGCTGGCTGGCTCCATGATTGCGGTAAAATAGCGACCCCTGATCACATAATGGAAAAGTCGACTAAGCTTGAAACTATTTTTGATCGTATTGAACACATTGATGCTAAATTTGAGGTCATTAAACGTGATTTAGAAATAAGTTATCAAAAGCAGATTATCTCTGCGATGAAGCTCAATAGACCCATAGAAGTGCTTCAGTTTGAGCGTCTACTCGATACTGAATTAAAACAGCTTTCTTTAGATCGAGCATTTTTACAAAGAGTCAATGTGGGTGGGGAGTTTTTATCCGATGAAGATGTTGCCAATATAGACCGCATCGCATCACATTACCACTTAACGATTAACGGCAAAGAAACCCCGTTACTGAGCGAAGATGAAGTAGAAAATTTACAAATCCGCAGGGGGACACTAACCCTTGGCGAGCGTGACGTTATGAAACGCCATATGGATGTAACTAAAAATATTTTAGACACCCTGCCATTCCCTAAACATTTGAGTAATGTGTCTGAATATGCACTTGGGCATCATGAAAAGTTGGATGGTACAGGCTATCCGCAAGGATTAACAAAAGAACAAATGTCGGTACCTGCAAGGTTAATGGCTATTGCTGATATATTTGAAGCGCTTTCTGCCGTAGATAGACCTTACAAAAAAGCAAAGCCGGTGAGTGAATGTTTAACAATTTTAGGACGTATGGTTGAAGAAAACCACCTAGATCGGGACATTTTTGCCGTGTTTGTAGAATCTGAAGTATATAAAAATTATATTAAAGAGTATGCGATTGCCGAGCAATTAGACTTTGTTGACTTAGCAAAGCTACCAGGGTATTCACCTATAAAATAAGTCAGCTCCACTTTCTCTAACTATAAAAAATGCCACCTTGCGGTGGCATTTACACACGGGTTATTTCTACAAGTAGAAATTCTTTTTATTTTTGATTACTTTTAAACAAAAATTATGCCGTAAATGTAGCACTAAGGCCTATATCTAGCAATAAAAAGGTAGCCTGTAGTTATAAACCTGTACCAATGCGCAATATAGATCTCTTAATTAAGCGAATCGCTATTAGTAACCTAAACCGTGCTGAATAAACCAATTTTTTATGGTTTAAGTGTCTTAGCGTTTCTTAAACCTTGATACACACGTATTTTTCTTCAAGGTATTCATCAAGCCCTTGATGGCCGCCTTCTCGGCCTAATCCTGATTGCTTAACGCCTCCAAACGGTGCTACAGGGTTAGATATAACCCCTTCATTAACGCCAACCATACCAAACTCTAGCCCTTCGCTAATACGGTAGATTTGCTTGATATTTTGGCTATAAAAATATGCTGCTAAGCCATAAGGAACGTCATTAGCAAGGGCTAGCACCTCGCTTTCCTCATCAAAAGGAATAACAGTTAATACCGGGCCAAATACTTCTTCGTGGTATATATCCATTTCGGTCGTTACGTTAGTCACAATGAGCGGGGTTTGAAAGCTGCCGCCTAAGTCGCTGTTATCCCCTATTAGCTTTGCGCCTTTATCAAGTGCATCTTGCACAAGCTGCTGCACTTTCTCTTTGGCTTTAGGGTAAATTAGCGGGCCAATATCTACCCCATCATCAAACCCATTTGCCACGTTTAACGCGGCTACTTTAGGGGTAATTTTATCAAGCACTTCATCTAAAATACTGCGCTGAATAAAAATGCGGTTTGCAGCTACACAAGCTTGGCCACTGTTTCTAAACTTAGCCGCCATAAGGCCTTCAATTGCTTCGTCTATATCGGCATTATCAAAAATAATAAACGGTGCATTACCACCAAGCTCCATAGATGTACGTTTAATTGTATCAGCACATTGCGAAAGCAGCTGTTTACCCACTCCAGTAGAGCCGGTAAAAGTAAACTTACGCACCACTTCTGAGTCTGTCAGCATTTTGCCTACTGTTTTTGCATCTTGCGAAACCAACACATTGAAAGCCCCTTTAACAAACCCTGCCTGGTCGGCAAGATACGCCAATGCTAGTGCGCATAAGGGGGTGTATTCTGAAGGTTTTAACACAAAACTACAGCCTGCAGCGTATGCTGGCGCCGCTTTACGCGTCACCATTGCAACCGGAAAATTCCACGGTGTGATACCTGCTACAACGCCTACAGGTTGTTTAAAGCTCGTTAATCTATGTGTATCGTCGGTTGGGGGGATCACATCGCCGTAACTGCGTTTAGCTTCTTCTGCAAACCACTTTATAAACCCAGCGCCATAATCTATTTCACCTAATGATTCTTTAAGCGGCTTACCTTGCTCTTTGGTCATTAGCTCTGCAAGGGTTTGCTTGTGTTTTATTACTAAATCATACCAGCGCATGAGCGTCTCACTTCGCTCAGAGGCGTTGGTTGACTTTAATTTAATGAATGCGCCTTGTGCTGCCTTTATTGCACTATTAACGCCTTGCTCATCTATATCACTTACTTCAACAATGCTTTTTTCGGTCGCGGGGTCATCAACGCTAAAACGTTTATTTGTTTTGTAAAATTCACCATCAATAAACGAGTCACAAAAAATTAGATTACTCAAAATAAACCTCCAAAATTACGTTTTAAGGTGTTAGCTTTTAATGCGTGGCATAGAGCCAAGGCTAACTATTTACGTCTACAAAATAACATACGAGCTTTGCTCGTCACGCCAGTAAGCTGTGCATCTACAAGTTTGATGTGAGCGTTTTAATATACTGTGACGTTGAGCTTGCTCACGTGAGAAGCGCAGCTTCTATATTTATAATCTAAAGTAATAACACATATCGCAAGCAATCTTCGTGTCTACAAAATAACTTACGAGCTTTACTCGTCACATCTACAATTTACAAACAAAAAAGCCGCTGTAAAAACAGCGGCTTTTAAAAAATTTTCGTTAATTAAAAACTAGTGCTCTTCATTAACGATATTGAGATTGTACTTAGGTATTTCAACCACTAGGTCTTCATCTTTAATCACTGCTTGGCAGCCTAAACGAGATTCTGGCTCTAAGCCCCATGCTTTATCTAACATGTCGTCTTCTAGCTCATCGCTTTCATCTAGTGAGTCAAAGCCTTCGCGAATTACTAAGTGGCACGTGGTACATGCACACGACTTCTCACATGCATGGGGGATACTAATGCCATTTTTAAGGGCCACATCAAGGACTGTTTCGCCTTGTGGCGCTTCTAGTGCTGCACCGTCAGGACATAATTCCGGATGGGGAAGAAAAATAATTTGTGGCATTCTAACCTCTTTAAACGTTGTCTACTGACTGCCCTGTAAGGGCTTTTTTAATTGATGCATCCATTCTGCGCGAGGCAAAATCGCTGCTAGCGTTATCTACTTTTTCAATTGCGGCTTTAATATCACTTGGTTGTGTCGCTGTTTCGCGCACTTTAGCAAGCTCGCTTATTTCAGCTCTTAAATTAGCAAGTTGAATATCATCAAGCAAATCACCATCCGTCGCAAGTGATGCTTCTAGCGCTTCTATAACACGAAGAGCTTCAACTTGCTGCTCTTTAAGCATGCGTGCTTGCATATCGTCTTTAGCGTTGCTCATTGACTCTTTTAGCATGTTAGCCACTTGGTCATCAGATAAGCCAAACGAAGGTTTAACTTGTATTTCAGCTTGCACACCTGTTGATTTTTCCATTGCTGATACACTCAGCAAGCCATCGGCATCGACTTTAAAGGTAACACGAATATGTGCAGCACCTGCAGCCATAGCCGGTATGCCTTTTAAACTAAATTTAGCGAGCGAGCGGCAATCGTCAACCAGTTCGCGTTCACCTTGAAGTACGTGTAAAGACATAGCTGTTTGGCCATCTTTAAACGTAGTAAATTCTTGTGCTCGAGCCACAGGAATAGTGGTATTACGCGGAATTATTTTTTCAACTAACCCGCCCATCGTTTCAAGTCCAAGCGACAGTGGCAATACATCAAGTAATAGCATGTCAGAATCAGGCTTGTTGCCCACTAATACATCAGCTTGTAATGCGGCACCTAATGCCACAACGCGATCAGGGTCGATAGATGTAAGCGGTTCCTTTTCAAAAAAGCTTTCCACTTGGCTGCGAACCAGTGGCATACGTGTTGAGCCACCGACCATAACAACCTGCAGCACTTCTTCGTTTTCAATGCCAGCATCTTTTACCGCACGGCGACACGAGCGAAGCGTTTTTTTAACAAGCGGCATAGCCAACTCGTCAAAAGTCTCGCGTGTAACTTCTACGGTATGTTTTTGCTCGTCAAATTCAAGTACTACATTCACTTTTGCGAACTGGCTCAGTGCTTCTTTACAGGCTTTTGCTTTATTTATAAATAAGCGCAGCACAGAAGGCGATAATGTAGAAATACCGGTTTGCTGCTTAAAGTAGTCCACCAATAACGCATCGAAATCATCACCGCCTAAGCTTGAGTCACCGCCGGTAGCCATTACTTCAAACACACCTTGGTGCAAGCGAAGTATTGAAATATCAAAGGTGCCTCCACCTAAATCATAAACAGCGATAATACCTTCTTGGCCTGAATCTAAACCATAGGCAACTGCCGCAGCGGTTGGCTCGTTTAATAAGCGCAATACGTTAATGCCCGCAAGCTCGGCTGCATCTTTAGTGCTTTGACGTTGTGCATCATCAAAGTAAGCCGGTACGGTAATGACAGCACCTAAAATGTCTTGGTTACCAAAGCTTTGCTCTGCGCGTGCTTTTAATGCCGATAAAATATGGCTAGAGGCTGTTACAGGGCTTATTTTTCCAGCTTCTGTTTGAATAGCTAGTGAGCCGTTGTCTTCACAAAATTGATAAGGTAGCTGGCCATAACTTTGTTCAATTTCAGCTTGGGTTTTACCTAAAAAACGTTTAACTGAAATTAGGGTGTTTGCAGGATCTTGTGTTGCTGCTTGTGCAGCTTCTGTACCGACTGTTATACCACCGGCTTGATAGCGTACAACCGATGGCAGCATGGCAGCACCAAGCTCATCTGTTAATGTACGGGCTTCGCCACTTTGTACCGTTGCTACCAATGAATTTGTGGTGCCTAGGTCAATTCCTATAGCTAATTTATGTTCATGTGGTGCCGCGCTCTGCCCCGGCTCAGCAATTTGCAATAATGCCATAATGCTCTTTTAACTCGTGTTGCTCGCTTTACAGCAAGTAATTAATCGTCAAATAAACTGTCTTCAATGCGCTCAAGTTCGTCTTTCAATTTATATACAAACTTTAATTTGCGAATATTATCAGCAGCTTGTTGATATTGCGCCTCATCGTTACTTGCAAGTTGCTCGGCAAGTTCATTACTGTACTGGGCTTTTAATTGTTTTATTTGTGATTCAAAATTAGCAATTGCGGTATCAGGGTCACTCGCCGATGCAAGCTCTTCAAGCTCTTCACGCAGCTCCATTTGCTGCATTAAAAACATTGGATCTTGCAGTGTTTGTTGCTCTGCACGAATATCAACACCTAACTCACTTAGCATATATTCGGCCCGCTTAACTGGGTGCTTAAGTGTTTGTAGGGCATCGTTAATTTCAGCCGTGCTTTGTACAGCCATCAACTTATCGCGACTACTCGCATTAGCCTGACGATCAGGATGTACTGCGCGTTGCAGCTCAAGGTAGTGCTTATTTATTGTGGCCATGTCGATATTATAATCAACAGGTATCGCAAATAACTCAAAATAACGCATAACTTTAACCAATATAATTCACAAATAATAAAGCCCTACAATTACTGGCAGGGCTTATAAATACTACAAAGGTAGTTGAGCTTAAACGGTAAAGCTTTCGCCACAACCACACTCATCGGCTTGGTTAGGGTTATTAAATTTAAACCCTTCATTTAAACCTTCTTTGGTGTAGTCAAGCTCTGTGCCATCGATATAAACCAAGCTTTTAGCATCCACAATTAAAGTAACGCCTTTAGCTTTAAAGGTTTCATCGTCTTCGTTTAGCTCATCAACAAACTCAAGTACATAAGCAAGACCTGAACAGCCCGTCGTTTTAATGCCAACGCGCAGGCCTAAACCCTTACCGCGGTTTGCTAAAAATGATTGTACGCGGTTTGCTGCCGCATCTGTCAATGTCACTGCCATGAGTATCTCTTACTTCGCTTGTTTGCTTTTGTAATCAGCAATTGCTGCTTGAATTGCATCTTCAGCTAAAATTGAACAGTGAATTTTCACTGGTGGTAATTCAAGCTCTGCACTGATATCAGTGTTTTTAATGGTTGCTGCTTCGTCTAGCGTTTTACCTTTCACCCACTCTGTTACCAGTGACGATGAAGCAATTGCACTACCACAACCGTATGTTTTAAATTTAGCATCTTCAATAACGCCTTCAGACGATACTTTAATTTGCAATTTCATTACGTCACCACATGCTGGTGCGCCAACCATACCCGTTGCCACTGACGGGTCGTTTTTGTCAAGAACGCCCACGTTACGTGGGTTTTCTACGTGGTCGATTACTTTATCACTATAAGCCATAATTCTATCCTCATTACCTGCTACGGTAGATGCTCACACGTATTAGTGGTGAGCCCATTCAACTGAATCTAAATCAATACCTTCTTGATGCATTTCCCACAAAGGAGACATCTCGCGTAGGCGACCGATAGAGTTTTTAATTAATTCAACGGTGTAATCAATTTCTTCTTCGGTAGTGAAACGACCAATACTGAAGCGAATTGAACTGTGTGCTAGTTCGTCGTTGCGACCAAGTGCGCGCAATACATATGAAGGCTCTAAACTTGCTGATGTACACGCAGAACCAGACGATACAGCTATATCTTTTACTGCCATAAGTAGCGACTCACCTTCAACAAAGTTAAAGCTGATATTCACAATACCTGGAACAGATTGGTCTTGTGCGCCGTTAAAGTATACTTCGTCCATATCAGCCATAATGCCATCAATTAGGCGCTTACGTAATGCGCTGATATGTGCGTGATCTTTTTCAAAATCTTGCTTAGCAATTCTAAATGCTGCACCCATACCTACTAGCTGATGCGTTGCAAGTGTACCTGAACGCATACCACGTTCGTGACCGCCACCGTGCATTTGCGCTTCTAAGCGAGCACGTGGTTTACGACGCACATAAAGTGCACCAACGCCTTTAGGGCCGTATACTTTGTGAGCAGAGAACGACATAAAGTCAACTTTAAGTTGCTGCACATCGATTAATACTTTACCTGCGCTTTGTGCTGCGTCTACGTGGAACATTATCTTGCGTTCACGACACATTTCACCAATGGTGTTAATGTCTTGAATTACACCTAGCTCGTTATTTACGTGCATAATGCTTACAAGTACAGTGTCTTCACGCATTGTTTCTTCAAGCTTTTTAAGATCTAGTAGGCCGTTCTCTTCAACGTCCATGTAGGTTACTTCAAAGCCTTGACGCTCGAGCTCACGACATGTGTCGATTACTGCTTTGTGCTCAGTTTTAGCGGTAATAACGTGCTTACCTTTCTTTTTGTAAAACTGTGCTGCACCTTTAATTGCAAGGTTATTTGATTCTGTAGCGCCCGAGGTGAAAACAATTTCACGTGGGTCGGCATTAATTAAATCGGCAATGTCAGTACGCGCTTGGTCAACTACTTCTTCAGCTTGCCAACCAAAACGGTGCGAACGTGACGCAGGATTACCAAAATTACCGTCCATTGTCAGGCATTGCATCATT
The DNA here is from genome assembly GCF_005887365.1 of Pseudoalteromonas sp. S3785. Lineage (NCBI taxonomy): Bacteria > Pseudomonadati > Pseudomonadota > Gammaproteobacteria > Alteromonadales > Pseudoalteromonadaceae > Pseudoalteromonas > Pseudoalteromonas sp. S3785. The sequence continues at coordinate 15,090 of NZ_PNCT01000048.1, forward strand.
TCTTTTGCAACACGCTCATCAACAGGCGTGGTCGCTGCGTAATCTAAATAAATCGGTAACTTCATTTCTCTCTCCGCTGCAGGTCAACTTTATAGTTGACAGCTTACTTGAATGTTTTCCAACTGCTTAATTGCATTATTGATGCTGTTATCTTGGCGAGATGCAATTTCTTTTACATCTGATTTTTCCACCAATTCAGCTAAGGTAATATTATTTAAAAACTCTTCGATGCGTGCGCTTAAATCAGACCATAAGCTGTGAGTTAAACACCGCATACCACTTTGACACCCGGTATCGGCACCTTGGCAGCGTGTTGCATCTACCGATTCGTCTACAGCGCTAATAACGTCGCCAACAGAGATAACCGTGGCTTCTCGGCCTAGCAAGTACCCCCCGCCAGGACCACGAACCGAGCTCACTAGGCCATTCTTACGTAAACGGGCAAATAATTGCTCAAGGTAAGACAAAGAAATTTCTTGTCTTTGTGAAATATCAGCAAGGGCTACAGGGCCTACACTCGCATGTAGTGCAACATCCAGCATAGCTGTTACGGCATATCTGCCTTTTGATGTTAACTTCATAACGCCCCCCGCACAAAAGAGTGCAAATTTTAATTACCAGAGTAAAATAGTCAAGTATTATCACTTGATAAAAATTTGATTAAGAACCCTGTTCTATTAACAAATTTTTAATACCTGACCTTTTTGGTCAAGTATTAGGTGTATTGTAATTACCTGAGTGTTTTAGTCAAGTATTAGCTCGTTATTTACCCGCAGGTTTTTATAACCAATCGCTATACCTTACTTAGGAATAGATTTATTAATTGAGGTAAGAATACCGCGCAGTATGTTTAGCTCAGCCTCTTCTGGGCGCGCACGGTTAAACAAACGACGTAGCTTAGTCATCACTAAACCTGGGTGCTGCTTAATAATAAAACCAGTGTTATCAAGCGTCTGTTCTAAATGCTCGTAAAATAACTCTGTTTGTTTTGAACTAGGATAAGCAGTCTCATCGTCTGCTTGCTCTGCCTTTGGCTGTTGATTTAAAAACGCCATACGCGTTTCGTAGCTTAGCGTTTGCACAGCCATAGCTAAATTAAGCGAGCTATATTCAGGATTTGCAGGAATGCATACATGGTAGTTACACAGTTGTAGCTCTTCGTTGGTCAATCCGCTATTTTCACGACCAAATACAAGTGCTACTGGGCCATTCACCGCCTCAGCAACTAGCTTTTCACCGCATTCACGTGGCTCAACCATAGGCCAAGACAACGTGCGCGAGCGTGCACTTGTGCCAATTGTTAATGCACAATCGGCAATGGCATCAGCCACGGTATCAACAATAACCGCATTGCCTAATACATCGGTAGCACCGGCTGCAAGCGCGCTTGCATGGCTATCTACTTCACAAGCAGGGTCTACTAAATAAAGCTTTGATAAGCCCATGGTTTTCATGGCGCGGGCCGCCGAACCAATGTTGCCAGAGTGTGAGGTGTTAACTAAAACGATGCGAATATCATCTAAGATCATTGCTGTGCTACTTTTCTATGCCAAAAAATTGTGCGAATTCTAACATAAAACAGCAATAAGATCCTAGATCCTTAAAGCCCGATCAACACGCTAAATGCCGTTAAACCATGGCCGCTTTTACATATACATCAAAACGGTTCTTTTTTGTTTTAATTTGCATGCTGGGTGTTTTGTCATTTAAAAATGGGGCGTAATCAGGGCGCTTTACAACAACACGCTTACTAGCTAGTGGATAGGCAAAATCAAGTAGATCATCTGCGTCGGTGTCTGCGCCAACAAGCTCTTGAAATACGCGCATTTCTTTTTTAACTAGCGCTGATTTTTCACGGTGAGGAAACATAGGATCTAAATACACTACATCGGGCATGCTCTCGCATTGCTCTAACAATGTATGGCTTGAGCCAAACACTAAGCTCATATTTTGCTGCATCCAAGGGCCAATTTCAGCATCGTCGTAGGCACGTTTTAAGCCATCAAACAATAAAGCAGCTACCACAGGGTGACGCTCGTGCAGTATTACTTTGCAACCAAGAGAGGCCAGCACAAAGCCATCTCGTCCAAGGCCTGCGGTGGCATCAAGTACAACAGGCGTTGCGCCTTTATTCAGGCCCACCGCTTTTGCGATTGATTGGCCTTTGCCGCCGCCAAATTTTCGCCTGTGCGCCACAGCTCCGGTTACAAAGTCTACGTTTATAGCGCCGAGCTTAGGTTCATCAGTTTTTAGTAGGTTTAGGCCAGTTTCGTCAAAATATAGGCTAAAGCCGCTACAACTTTGCGCCCATTGGGTTAAGTTAAAACGCGTTTCAAGCTCATTTAAATACGGGCGACACTCTTTAAAAGCACACTGAATAACCACTACACACTCCGACGAAAAATTTCGGCTGCAGTATAACAAGCGTTAACGCACTAAAATAGCTCTATATCGCTTTGATGCGCAAGACTATGTGAGCTGGCTTCTTCTACTTTACTACGCAGGTTACACAATAATTCGTTGCGGCTCTCGGTTACTTGTTTAAGCTGGTATTTTATAAATGCTAGATCACTATTTGCGGTCACTAACAGCTGCATAGTTTCGTCTAATTGAGACATGTATAAGGTTAAATCTGCAGGGTTTGCCTGTGCTTGTGTTTGTTTAATAGCGCAGTTTAGTTCATGCAGCTGCTCTATAAACTGTCTGGTGTAGTCATTTTGTACAACATTTTGGCTGGTAAGTTGCTTTACGATATCTTGCAAAGCAGTGCTAATTTGAGTGGCTTGCTCAAAGCTATTTTCGTTTCTGTCCATTGCAACGACCTTTTCGTTTGTCACCTCGAGTATGTGCGGGAATAAGTCTTTATAGCGGCCGTATAAAGCACGATTATCAGCCGGCATATTTTTAATTAATAAAGATATTTTGGGGTAGTTAATAATGGTGCTGCTACCAATATCAACAAATCGATTAGCATTGCGGTGCTGCTCTAAAAGCTCTTGCTCGAGTGGGCATACACCACTTTCTAAACTATAAAAATAGCTTCCCCCTTGATACCAAAATACAATGACCACATCTAAATTAAACGGGGTAAAAAAAGCAAGTAAGTGCTCGCTTAATGACTGAAAATTATGACAGTGGTAGCTTTGTCCTACAAACCTTACTATACGGCCCATGTCTCCCGATTCAGCTAAGGCCATTGCCGCTGTGTTTTGTGCTTTAGCGACATCATGTTTAAGTTTTACGCATTGCTGTCGGTACTCATAAAGCACTTTAATACGCGCCATAAGCTCTTCTGTATTAAAGGGTTTGATGATGTAGTCAGACGCGCCTACGCTGTAGCCTTTTACTCTATCGTTAAGCTCCACCTTAGAGGACAAAAACATAATAGGTATATCGTGTGTAGACTCATCTGCTTTTAATGCTTGGCAAATTTCATAGCCTGATTTACCGGGCATTTCTATATCGAGTAAAACGATGTCGGGCGTGTGTTTTTTGGCTAGCTTAAGTCCTTGTTCGCCATCTTTAGCGTGAATAAGCTTACAAAAGCCCGCTAAAGCCTCTTCAATAATTCGATGAACATACAAATCGTCATCAATCGTTAATACCAACTTTGCCATGCCCTAGTCCATTTTGCTATGTATATACAAAGCATAGTACGGGTGATTAAAATTACTAAAAACAATTGTCCAATATATTAAAAAATATAAAAAAAGCGCCATATAGGCGCTTAATAAGGTTAACTAATTGTTTATGCAGCTATACCACTGTGACGCAGTAACGCATCAACGTTTGGCTCACGCCCGCGGAACTTTTTAAATAACGCCATAGGCTCTTCACTGCCGCCTTTTTCTAAAATATTTTCTAAGAAGGCTTTACCTGTCTCGGCATTAAAAATACCGTCTTCTTCAAATTTAGAAAATGCATCCGCAGAGAGTACTTCAGCCCACTTGTACGAGTAATAACCAGCGCTGTAGCCGCCTGCAAAAATATGACTAAAGCCATGTTGAAAACGGTTGAATTCAGGCGGATTAACAACCGATGTACGGCTGCGAACGTCGTTTAAAATCGCTTGAATTTGGCACGCTTGATTTGCTTGGTAGTCGTGGTGAATTTTAAAATCGAACAATGAAAACTCAATTTGACGCAGCATTTGCATACCCGAATTATAGTTTTTAGCAGCCAGTAGTTTATCAAGTAATTCTTTTGGTAATGGTTCACCGGTTTCAAAATGGCCTGAAATAAAGCTCAGTGCTTGTTCGTCGTAACACCAGTTTTCTAAAAATTGGCTCGGTAGCTCTACGGCATCCCATGCAACGCCGTTGATACCCGCAACAGGCGCGGCATCAACTTGGGTAAGCATGTGGTGAATACCGTGGCCAAATTCGTGGAATAATGTGGTTACTTCATCATGCGTAAATAGCGCCGGTTTATCACCGACTGCTTTGTTAAAGTTACACACTAAATACGCCACTGGCGTTTGTAGCTCACCACTGGCTCGCACTTTGCGGCCCATGCAGTCGTCCATCCAAGCGCCGCCACGTTTGCGTTCGCGTGCATATAAATCAAGGTAAAAACGGCCGCGCAATGTATTGCTGCTATCAAAAATTTCAAAAAAGCGCACATCGCTATGGTAAGTATCAAAATCGCTGACTTCTTTTACCTGAATACCAAAAAGGCGATTAACGGTTTCAAATAAACCACTCAGCACTTTGTCCGCAGGGAAGTAAGGACGTAATACTTCATCTGAAATAGCGTATTTTTCTTGCTTGAGCTTTTCGCTGTAGTAACCAAAATCCCAAGCTTCTAGTTCAGCTATACCATGCTTTTGCTCAGCATAGGCTTTTAACTCTGCTACTTCTTGCTCTGCTTGAGGTTTAGACTTAGCTGCTAAATCTTCTAAAAAAGAGAAAACTTGCGCTGGCGACTCGGCCATTTTAGTTGCTAATGATTTTTCAGCATAGTTATTAAACCCTAACAGCTGCGCTAGTTCGTGGCGAAGCGCAAGCTCTTCTTTCATAATGTCTGAGTTATCAAACTCACCTGCATTAGGGCCTTGATCTGAAGCGCGCGTACAAAACGCCGTGTAGGTTTCTTTTCGTAGTTCACGATCATCTGCATAGGTCATTACCGGTAAGTAAGACGGAAAATCGAGCGTAAATACCCAGCCATCTAAGCCTTTGCTTTTAGCTGTTTCGCTGGCAAGCGCCAAGGCCGACTCTGGCAAACCTGCCAATTGGCTTTCATCGGTAATGTGCTTATGCCATGCAAGCGTAGCATCCATTACATTATTACCAAATTTAGAGGCCAGTTCAGATAAGCGCGTGCTAATTTCGCCGTAACGCTTTTTGTCATCTGCCGATAAGGCAATGCCAGAGAGTTTAAAATCACGTAGGGCGTTGGTAATGGTTTTTTGCTGTGCAGTGCTCAGTGTCTTAAATTCATCGCTGTTATAAAGTGTGTTATACGCATCGTACAGGCCTTGATGCTGCCCTACAAACGTTGAGTACTCAGATATAAGTGGTAAACATTGCTCGTAGGCTTCACGTAATTCATCATTATTCATGACTGAATTTAGGTGCGATACCGGTGAGAACATACGCGAGAGTTTATCGTCCGCTTCTTCAAGGGGTAATACTAAATCGTTCCATGTAAACGAGCCTTTCGCTAGCACCTCATCTATGGCTTTACGACATTGCTCTATACCGTGCTTTAGTGCCGGTACTACGTACTCTGGCTTTATTTTTGAAAACGGGGGTAAGCCTTCTAGGCCAATGAGTGGATTTGTTTGTGCTTCGCTCATGAATTTTCTCAATTTAAATGACTATGAATTTGAAGTTGGGGCAAAACGATGAAATACAAGCCTCCATTAATGGGTCTAATATAGCTTAGAATGAAACTGATCCGCATAATAAACAATTTCGTTTGTTGTATTTATCAGCTTTTTAGCGCGCCGCGCTGGGTGACTTGCACTTAGCATATGCTATCATCGGCACATTATAGTTAAATATTTTTTTGAGGATAAAACATGGCTCAGCATTTTGATTACATTGCGATTGGTGGTGGTAGTGGTGGTATTGCCTCTGCTAACCGTGCGGCAATGCGTGGCGCTAAAGTAGCACTTATCGAAGCAAAACACATGGGCGGCACCTGTGTTAATGTAGGTTGTGTGCCTAAAAAAGTAATGTGGCATGGCGCACAAGTTGCTGAAGCAATTAATTTATATGCACCTGATTACGGCTTTAACGTAGAAGTAAAAGACTTTAACTGGAGCAAACTCGTTGAAAGCCGCGAAGCCTACATTGGTCGCATTCATAAAGGGTACGACAACGGCTTAGCTAACAATGGCGTAACCGTAATTAACGGGTTTGCTAAATTTGTTGATAGCAAAACCGTAGAAGTAAACGGCGAGCATTACACGGCTGATCATATTTTGATTGCAGTAGGTGGTCGTCCTCACACACCTAATATACCCGGTGCAGAATACGGCATAGACTCAAATGGCTTTTTTGAATTAACAGAGCAACCTAAGCGAGTTGCAGTTATTGGCGCAGGCTACATTGCTGTAGAGCTTGCCGGTGTATTGCATGGCTTGGGCACTGAAACCCATTTATTTGTACGTAAACATGCGCCACTTCGTAACTTTGATACGCTACTGGTTGATACCCTTGTAGAGATCATGAAAAAAGAAGGCCCTACACTGCATACTGAGTGCTCGCCTAAAGAAATTGTTAAAGAAAGCGATGGTAGCTTAACCATACATTTTGAAAATGGTTACAGTCAAAACGTTGACCAAGTAATTTGGGCTATTGGCCGTGAGCCAAGCACTGATGTTATTAACATTGCAGCAGCAGGGGTTGAGCTAAATAGCTCTGGTTATGTAAAAGTAGATGAATATCAAAACACCAATGTACCTGGTATTTATGCTGTAGGCGATATTATTGAACACGGTATAGAACTTACGCCTGTCGCTGTTAAAGCCGGCCGTACCCTATCAGAGCGTTTATTTAATAAAGAACTCCCTGATGATTTAAAAATGGATTACAGCCTTGTACCTACCGTTGTATTTAGCCATCCACCTATTGGCACTATTGGTGAAACCGAGCAAGAAGCCATTGCTCGCCACGGCGAAGAAAACGTGAAAGTGTATAAATCGGGCTTTGCCGCTATGTACACAGCTGTTACGCAACATCGCCAACCGTGTGCAATGAAGCTGGTATGTGTAGGCCCAGAAGAAAAAGTTGTTGGCTTACACGGCATTGGTTTTGCTGTTGATGAGATGATTCAAGGCTTTGCAGTAGCAATGAAAATGGGCGCAACTAAAGCTGATTTTGATGCCGTGGTTGCGCTGCATCCGACAGGCTCTGAAGAGTTTGTAACAATGCGCTAGGCATATCCGGCCTATAACATTAAACGCCCTTACTCTGTTTGCGTAAGGGCTTTTTTATACTTGCATGTTTATACGTATATTGATCAATTAATCAACTCATAGCGTTACAAATAACACATCATAAATACACAAAACAAACATCCAACCTATTAATTTAACAGTGAAAAATTTAGACAGATAAATAACGTAAAAGTTTCGAGAATGCTTTGGCTTTTGTCCATTTTTGCAATTAAACTGCCGCGCATTGTTCTCAAATTAGGTTTTTATATGTTCTTATTACGATCGTTTATTTACTTACTATGCTTAGCAGGTGTGGCTTTTTTAATTCAACTTGAAGGCTTTGATTTACAGCAAAACGCACTTTACAGTGAAGAAACCCTAACCGAACACATGCAAGATATTTTAACCTTTTTGAGCTGCCTGCTTTTCTTCTACGCCTCACGCATTCACTCTGAGCTTAAAATAGCCGCTTTGTTACTGGCTGCATTATCAGCTGCTATGTTTGTCAGAGAATTTGATACTTACCTAGATATGTATGTGTTTGATGGCGCGTGGCAAACTATCGTGTACACGCTGTTAGGGGGCGTAATATTCTATTTAAAAACTCAGCGAGGCTTTATCTACCGCTCCTTAAAAGCTTATGCTCAAACACCGAGCTATGGTATTTGCCTATCGGGCTTAGTGACCTTACTCGCATTTTCGAGAATGATGGGTAAGGGTGAGTTTTGGCACTCAGTGATGGGAGAACACTACGTTCGGGTAGTTAAAAACATTATTGAGGAAGGCATAGAAACCCTAGGTTATACACTTATTTTTATCGCTGCTATTGAGCTTGTATTGTTTTGCCTAAAACACGCTAAACACGCGCAGGTCTCTATTACACAGCAAACAGCCTAGCTGCTAAGTAATAGCAACTAAATTAAATATTTAGTCACTTGGGCGTGCTAAATAAAGCGCTAACGGCATTATAAGTATCTTAAGTAGAGTAACTACATATTGAAATTTATGCCTGTTATCACGCTATTTGCCTGCTGCTATAAATGACTCATAACCTAACACAATTGGTATACGTTATTTTATGTAGGTTAAATTTTCTAATTGGATTGATTACTCAATATACTTAGCGTGCATATCCCTTCTCCTATTTGGACGTTATGATTAAAGACATACTCATGCACCCTTTTTTAGTGTCGCTATTCGTGCTTGCCATTGCCTTCGTACTTAAAGTACTGGTTGATAAACTGGCAAGAAACCGCGCTGAAAAAAAAGAAAAAGATATTCGTTACATCACTCATAATATTAAGCACTTTATTAATTTTGTTATGGTGTTGTCGCTGCTATTTGTATGGTCGACCGAAATACAAAATTTTGCCCTGTCTATTGCTGCGTTTGCGGTGGCTATAGTGCTTGCAACTCGCGAGTTTATACAGTGCGTTATCGGCTTTTTTTACCTTGTTACGACGCGCCCATTTAGAGTGGGTGACTGGATACAAGTAGGTGATTACTTTGGCGAAGTGGCCGAGACTGATTGGATAAAAACCACCTTGCATGAAATTGATATTCACACTTATCAATTTTCCCGTAAAACTATATACATCCCCAACAACAAGCTTATTACCAGCTCTATAAAAAACTTAAATTTTGTAAAACGTTTTGCCACCCATCACTTTACAATAGTAAGAAGAGAAAGTTTTAACCCTTACCCTATTCACGCATCACTCACCGAAAAAGCGAAGCAATACTGTGAAGAGTTTGAAGAAGTAGCAAGCCGTTACAACTCAATGATAGAGCGTAAGTTAGATGCTAAAATTTCAGGACCTGAACCTGTAATACATTTTAGCACTACAGAGCTTGGGGAGTTTAAAGCAAACTTTACGCTATTTTGCCCAACTAATAAGGCCCTTGAGATTGAGCATAAGTTAACTGAGAGCTTTATGGATTTGTGGTACGAAGAAGCAAAGAAAAATAAAGAAGATCAAAGCGAGGCGTAAACCCCGCATTGCTAACCTATAAAACGCGAATTGCTTCGCGCTTTATTGTTTTATGCGGTGCCACCTACTGTGAGTTGGTCTATTTTAAGGCTTGGTTGACCTACCCCTACAGGAACGCTTTGGCCATCTTTACCACAGACACCTACGCCTTTATCAAGGGCTAAATCGTTGCCTACCATAGAAATATGTTGCATAACCTCTGGGCCATTACCAATTAGCGTTGCGCCTTTAATTGGCTGGGTAATTTTACCGTTTTCAATTAAATACGCCTCTGATGCGCTAAATACAAACTTACCTGAAGTAATATCTACTTGGCCGCCGCCAAAGTTTGGTGCAAATACCCCTTTTTTAACTGAGCTGATAATATCGGCTTGGCTATGCTCGCCCCCTAGCATGTAGGTGTTAGTCATACGTGGCATAGGTAAATGCGCATACGACTCACGACGTGCATTACCGGTTGGGTTTACGCCCATTAAACGCGCATTGAGCTTATCTTGCATGTAGCCTTTTAATATACCGTTTTCGATAAGTACGTTATAAGCTGCAGGTGTGCCTTCATCATCAACGTTAAGTGAACCACGGCGATCGGCCATGGTGCCATCATCAACTACAGTACACAGCTCAGACGCTACTTTTTGCCCCACTTTACCGCTAAATGCCGACGCGCCTTTACGGTTAAAGTCGCCTTCAAGACCATGCCCTACCGCTTCGTGTAGCAACACACCTGGCCAACCATTACCAAGTACAACTTCCATTGTGCCAGCCGGTGCATCAATTGCCTCTAGGTTTACTTTAGCCTGGCGTACGGCTTCTTCTGCAAAGCCCATCCAACGTGGCTTGCCTTCAACTAGCTCTTTAAAGTAGCCATAATCTAAACGTGCACCGCCCCCTGCGCCACCACGTTCACGTCGACCGTTTTTTTCAAGCAAAACGGAGCAGTTTAAACGAATAAGCGGGCGTATATCGGTAGCAAACGTGCCATCGCTGGCAGCAATTAATACCTCTTCGTATACCGCCGACATTGAACTAATTACTTGCTGCGCATCAGGGGCGAGTTCGCGAATGTAGTTTTCAAGCTCACGCAATAAACTCACTTTATCGCTGTCACTCATGCTTGATATTGGCTGATGCGGGGCAAATTGCTCTTTTGCTTTCACATCACTAAATACTTTAATGGTTTTATCTTCGCCTGCATCGGCAATGCTACGAGCCGCCGTTGCGGCTTTGTTTAACGCTTCAAGGTTAATGGCATCAGAGTAAGAAAAACCTGTTTTTTCACCGCTAACGGCACGTACACCTACGCCACGCTCTACATTGTAAGAGCCTTCTTTTACTAAGCCGTCTTCAAGCACCCATGACTCATGATGGCTTGATTGAAAGTATAAATCGGCGTAATCCACTTTGTGCTGATGAATATACCCGAGCGTTTTTTCGAGTTCTTCTCGATTTAGCTGGCTGTCGTGTAATAAATGCTGTTCAACCGAATTCATAATAAATGCTCTCTAAATCGTTGATGAGATTGCACGGGCATATCTCTTCTAATTTTATTTAATTGGTTTAGGTCGGCGTAACCGCTTATAAACCCTACCCCACTTTTAAGCGTTGCTATTTGCTCGCCCCACGGTGAAATAATAATACTGTGGCCGTATGTTTGGCGGCCATTTTGATGCGTTCCATACTGCGCCGCTGCAATAACGTAACATTGCGTTTCTATTGCACGTGCCCTTAATAAGGGTTGCCAATGTGCTTGCCCGGTAGGGACTGTAAATGCACTGGGTACTAAAATTATTTCTGCCCCTTGGCGTACAAGTGTGCTAAATAACCCACTAAAGCGCAAATCATAACATACTGTTAAGCCAATTTTACCAAACGGTGTAGCAACCACCACTACATCTTCACCTGCCTGGGTAAAGTCTGATTCTCGGTAGCTAGCGGTTTTATCGGCCACATCAACATCAAATAAATGCATTTTATTATACGTGGCTACGCAGTCACCTTGGCTATTAAATAAGTGCGAGGCCGCAAAGTATTTATCATTTTTATGTGGCTCGGGGATAGTGCCCGCATTTAACCAAATATTATGCTTTTTACACAATGCACTTAGTTGCTGCTTGTAGTGTGTAATGCGTTTAGCAACCGCTAGCGTATCATAGCCACTTTTACTAAATACTAAAAACGCCTCGGGTAAACACACAAGTATTGGTCTCGTTGCGGGTAGTTTATTTAACGCATTGGCAAGGGTTGCCAAGTTTTCATCGGGGTCGGTGCTTGAACACATTTGCAAAGCAACAAGATTGGCGTTTAGTGTACTCATTGCGTTGCTGTTACCGCGGCATCTTTAAGCTTAAGCGTACTAGCTGCTTGGGGCTGATTTTGTGCAGCTTGCGGTAAGGTCACTTCTTTACTTTTACGATCAAGCTCTTGCACTACTGGATCATTCATTTTACCGGTTACTTTAAAGTTAATTTCAGATATCACCCTTGCTGAGTGAATCACTTTATCTAGCGCGAGTGCAGCAAGCCCCGTAACAGGATTAACCATCCAAGCCACAATAACTGGAATGCTGGATGTTACTTGCGGTGCAACTGCTAAATCGTAATCTATTTCAAGGGTGTTTAAATTAGCATAGCCGTTAATCGTTAAATCGGCAGGCACGCCATCCATTTTGGTATTTTGAGTGTAGGCTATGCCTTTATCTAGCTGCATAGAGCCTTGTAAGCTGTTATAAAAAAAGCCTTTTGAGAATACGTCTCTAAAATCGAGTTTTAATTTACGCACCAGCGAGTCAAGGCTAAGTAACGAAAATACGCGCGCGCCCCCATCGCTTATTTCAGCAATGTGACCTTCGCCTAAATCCCATTTAACTTCACCGCCTAAACTTGGTATATCAAAGTCATACGGGGCACCTTGCCAAGCAAGATTATAGTTAATATCGGCTTTTGAATCTTTTATTGCGGTGGTGATATCAAATTCATCAAATAGCGCGCCTATATCATCACTTTTAAGCTCACCATTAAATTGCGTAAAGCCACCTTGCCATTGCCCTTTGGTACGTAAAATATGATCGCCCTTATCAACCACAAGCTCAGAAATAGTAAGCTTGTCGCCTTCCCCGACCAACGACGCGCTCACTTTATCAAGCTGGTAATTGGCCACTTTACAATCTGCACATTCAAATTCAATAGCAGGGACTGTGTTAAGCCACGCTAGGTTTTGCTCTGGCAGTACATCGGTGATCTCAAGTTCGTCTTCTGCTTTAGGTGCAAAGTTAAGTCTTAAGTAATCGCTATTTATACGTATTGGCTGGCTTGGCTGAGAGCTGGGAATAAACACGCCAGCACGCAGCTCTTTGGCATTAAGCTTTAAATATAAGTCGTTTTGCTGGGGTGCTAAGCGCATTTCAAAATCGTTAAAAATAATGTCGCTAGCATTAACTTTGTCAATATGCGCAACCACTTCATTTAATGGCGGCATAATACCCTTAGACTGCTGGCCAGGCTCCGTTTGAGCAGCTTTAATTATTTGGTCTATTAATTCAAACCATGCTTCGAGTTGCGTTTGTTCAAGATTGATATTAACGCTTAAATCTTTTTGATTTAGCCCTAAATCTTGCTCGCCAAGTACAATATGCATATTACTAAATCGCGGCTGCCCGTTTTCTAAAATCGCATTAAAATAGAGCTGCTGATTAGCATTAGCCGTAATAAGATTTGAAATATCATCGCCTTGCACAACGCCCGTTAACGGCCAAACCTGCTCACTTGTTTTGCCATAAGGCGCAGGTAATGTGCTCGTCAAGCCGCGTAGCTCTGAGCTAACCTGAGCGCGATAATTAAAGCCTTGCTCGGTAAAGTTAAGGGAAAGGCCTATATCAACTTCACTTTGCCCACTCAGGTACCCTTTCAGCACGCCTTGCGCCTGGGTTGTTAGCGTATCTGCATTTAACAGCGCCGTTATATCAATATTAGCGGCGTACTGCTGAGCTTCGCTTGCACTATTATAGTTAATGCTAAGAGGCATACCCAACCATGAAGCACTGGCGTTTTGCATGCTAATTGTATCGTTTTCAAAACTAAGCTCGCCGTTTAGTTTTTCAAGCGCAATACCTGGGGCTGCAATATAAACAGGCAAATCCTTTAGTTTAACTTTACCGCTTACACTCGCTCCACCTTTAAATTTAGAGCCAATTAAAAGTGTTACGCTTGCATCAGCTTGACCTTTACCCTGTACCACCTCAAAAATATTAGCCAGAGGGTTTGCAATCGGCGTGGCGGCAAAAAAGTCATGCAGTTTTTCCATTTGCGCGCGTTTATCTATTTGTACAATAAGCTCATCAGCATGCATTAAATCGACAATACTAACGTGCACGCTATCGCCTACATCTAAATTAACTAACTGGCCTTGCTGGCTGTAAATATCCATTCGCTCGTTGGCAAAATGCAGTTGCACATTAGCATTACTCACCGCTGGCCACTCAGGGTCAAACGCGTAGGTTGCATCGTCTATTTGTGCTAGTACATCAAACTGGCCGCTGCCATCTGTAAAAGGAAAGCCAGATAACGGGCCTGCAAATAATACTTGCGCTTTAGCTACTTCGCCCCCTTTTATCGCGCCGTTTAAGTAGCTTACAAGTTGAGAGCTCATAGCCTTTAACGGAAAGTAGTGACCGGCTACTGTGGCATCCTCAGCATAGGCTTCTGCGTAAAGATCTAAACGCGGATCGTCGCTAAGGCTTAGATTAAGTTCAGCAGCTAAAGTAACTTCGTTATTATCAAACCAAATATTATTACTGCTTACAGTCCAGTAATTATCTGTTTTTGCTAAATCCAGATCGATATTAATTTGGTTGTAATCAATGTTTTTACTGAAACTATCGCCGGTTATTAAAGTGCCGTTTTCGCCAAATAGCTGCACTCGCCCACGCTGCTGATTTATAAGCCCCGAGACTCTAAGTGCCTGCGCTGCGGGAATACCAGAGACTTCTTGCCAACCAATTTTATTAGCTGAAAACCATAACTGCCATTGCTCATCAGGATTAAGTTCTAGGTAGGCTTGATCGATAAAACCACTTGGTTTGCGGTTTAAAAGTGGCTGCAATGCTTCAAAATTAGTTAGCGACGCCAAGTTACTCAGTAAAGAAAGATCAACCTGTTGCAGCCACACTTTATTTTGCTTACCTAAGTTTGCCTCAAATTCTAGACTGGGCCAGGTTGTGTCGTTATTACTAAATGTCAGACCCGTGCTTTTTAAGTGCCAAGCATTTGCCTCAGGAAATAAATGAAATCCCCCTTCGCTTAAGCTCACTTGCTTGGCTTGTTGGTTATTTTGCCAGTGCACAAAACTCGGTAACCACTGCATTTTTACATCGCTGATAAACCCATTTTCGAGCTTAAGCCAAGACTTTAAGTTTATGTCTGTGTAAAGCTGTTGTTTTTCAGTATTAATATATTGCGCTAACCAGTTAGATACATCTACGCTATTTGCTTGTACGTAAATATCACCTGCAATCTGTTCTATAGTTTTACCACTAAGCGCGATACGTGCGTCAAAGCTACCCACACTAATACCTGGCAAAGCTAGGCTGCCGCTGCCTAAGTGTTGTTCATCTTGGTTTTGCCATACTATGTTTTCGAGTAATAATTTACGCTCTCTACCATCTTCTAAAATAAAATTAATACTCGAATTTTCAATAGCGAAATGCCCTGTATCTCCTAAAAACAGCTCTTCAATTAACTCTTTTTGCTCAAACGAGACGTCATCGTTGTTGGTGTTATTAAATAAATTTTGAATATTTACACTGGTATGAAAGCCATTAATAACAAAATAATTAGACTTTACCTGAAAGGCTTTAATGCTCTCCCATAAGTTAAGTTCTAGGCTTGTTTTGGCAATAGTAAGCGATATGGGCGCCGTTTCGTTATCCTTAAAGGACAGATCTTCTAACACCAAGGCAGGGCCTGCGCCATGCCAGCTGGCAGAGATTGCGCCTATAGAAAGACTAATGGCAAATTTATCGTGCAGGTAGGTTTCTATGTCGCCTTTGTAGTCGTTTGCATAAGGTAAGGTGTACTTTAAAATAGAAACAATTACGGCCAGTAATACTAAAATTATGGCGCAGGTTTGCCATAACTTTCTAAAACAAAAAAAACAGACCGCTTTTGTTTTCATTACATCATTACCACATCAAACTGCTCTTGGCTGTATAGGCTCTCTGTTTGGATATTGACCTGTTTACCAATGAATAGTTCAAGTTCAGCTAGGTTATGGTACTCATCGTTGAGTAAGGCTTCACTTACTGCAGGGGCTGCATACACCATAAATTTATCGGCATCATAGGCACGGTTAACACGCACTATTTCGCGCAGTATTTCATAGCATACGGTTTCAACTGTTTTTTGTGAGCCACGCCCAGAGCAAGCAGGACATACATCACACAAAATATGCTCAAGGCTTTCGCGGGTGCGCTTACGGGTCATTTCTACTAAGCCTAATGCGCTTAAGCCGTTTATGTTGGCTTTTGCACGGTCTTTAGACAGTGCTGACTCTAGAGAATGTAATACTCTGCGTTTGTGATCTTCGCTGATCATATCGATAAAATCGATAATAATAATACCGCCTAAGTTACGCAGGCGTAGCTGCCTAGCAATGGCTGATGTGGCTTCTACATTGGTGTTAAAAATAGTTTCTTCTAAATTACGATGCCCTACAAACGCGCCGGTATTCACATCAACTGTGGTCATTGCTTCGGTTTGGTCGATAATTAAATACCCCCCCGACTTGAGCGTAACCTTGCGGTGCAGTGCTTTTTGAATTTCGGTTTCAACGTCAAATAAATCAAAAATAGGACGCTCACCAGGGTAGTACTCAAGTGCCTGCGAAAGCAAAGGTACAAATTCTTCAGTAAACAATTTTAGTTCTTGGTAGGTTAGTTTAGAGTCAACTCTTATGCGCTCCATATCCTCACCTACGTAGTCACGTAGAGTTCTAAATGCAAGCGTTAAGTCTTCATGTAATATACTGGCTTTATTAGTTTTTTGACGACGCGATACAATTTTTTGCCACAGTTTTTGTAAAAATTCAGCATCGTGTCTTAGCTCCGCTTCACTGGCGCCTTCTGCTGCAGTACGGACAATAAAGCTACCGTTGTCGTCGCCGTATTCTGCCACTATTTTTTTAAGCCGCGCGCGTTCTTCTTCCGTTTCGATACGTTGGCTTACACCTACATGCGTTGCATCTGGCATAAACACTAAATAGCGAGAAGGAATAGTGATATCGGTGGTAAGCCTGGCCCCTTTTGTGCCTAGTGGATCTTTAACCACTTGCACCATAATGTATTGGCCTTGGCGTACTAGCTCACGTATGTCTTGAACCTTTTTAATTGGCTCGTCGTCTACACCCTCAACGATAGAGGCGCTATTAACTATGTCTGATGCATGCAAAAAAGCGGCTTTCTCTAGGCCTATATCAACAAAAGCTGCTTGCATGCCTGGCAATACGCGGCTTATTTTTCCTAAGTAAATATTGCCTACAATACCTAGGTTGCCTATACGCTCTAGTTGAATTTCTTGTAATACACCGTTTTCGATTAGGGCAACACGGCTTTCACTTGGCGTGACATTTATTAGTAATTCTGTACTCATGTTACCTTCTTAAGAATGCTTGTAATAATTGTTCGGTCTCGTATAAAGGTAAGCCTACAACAGCAAAATAGCTACCCGCTATGTGTGTAACAAAGCGACCACCTAAGCCTTGAATGCCATAACCGCCGGCTTTATCTTGTGGCTCACCAGATTCCCAATAGGCATTTATTTCTTCATCGCTGAGGGCTTTAAACGTTACATCGGTACTTACTACACAACTCAGTACATCTGTTTGTGTAGCAAAAGCAACCGCCGTTAGCACTTGATGTGTATTACCCGATAAACGTTTAAGCGTTGTAATAAAATCGTTTTTGTCGCTTGGTTTACCCAGCGATTCGTTATCAATAACAACCACAGTATCACTACCCAGCACTGGGCGGTCTGTGTAACCAAGCGCTACGCCTGTTTGCGCTTTCAAGCGAGCTAAGCGCTCAACCAATACATGAGGCTGCTCATTTGCAAGTGGGGTTTCGTCTGCATCTACACTAAATTGTTCAAACTCAATGCCTAACTGACTCAACAACTCTTTACGTCGAGGGGAAGCCGATGCCAAATATACTGCGGTTGTCATTACCTGATCCTAAAATGTCTACGGTATTTACGAAGAAGTAAAAAGACCCAAAACCAACTAACCATACCGGTTGCCACTGGCCACAGGTATTGTGGGTTAAAGTAAACACCTAATAAAAAGTGATTTAGCCAAAATTGCATTAAGTGATACAAGGTTAAAAACAAACCCACTAATAAGCTTTGTTGCCAAAGCGAAAAGTTACGTATTTTTTGAAAGTTACTTGCAGTCACAAATATGCAAATAGAATACGTGAGTGAGTTTACTCCTAATGGCGAGCCTAAGGCTAAGTCCATTAATAAGCCAACAACCCACGCGGTACCAATATTTAATCTATGTGGCACTGCCAGCGACCAGTACATTAATACCAGTAACACCCAGTCGGGCCTGAAGGGTTCAAACGAAAAAGGCAATGGCATTAATGCCATAATTAAAGCAAAAAAGATGCTTAGGGCAATTAACAATGAATAACGATTAATCATCGCTGATTTGCTCCTGTTGATTGCGCCATAAAATAACCAACAATCGAATGCGGTCTAGCTGTGCAATTGGCTCGGCAAACACTTGGGCAAATGGGCGTCCTTCATCACGGTTTATTTCGGTGACAACCGCCACCGGATACCCTTCTGGAAACGTACCGCCAAGTCCTGAGGTCACAAGTACATCGCCAATGCGAACATCAAGGCTATGAGGTACATGCGAAAGCTTTACAACGTTAATTTTACCTATGCCTTCAACTACAGTGCGTACGTCGTTTCGTAATATACGTACCGGCGTGGCATGGGTTGTGTCGGTCATGAGTAATACGCGTGATGTGGTAGAGCCTACTTTTGTTAACTGGCCAACAACCCCCATTTCATCTATTACCGCTTGGCCTTCGCTTAGGCCGTCGGTGGTACCGCGGTTAATAACCACTTGATGACTATAAGGATTTGAATGTACAGAAAGCACCTGGGCTATTTTTTTACGATTAGATTGCTTAGCCGATGAGCCAAGTAACGCGCGTAGCTTTTGGTTTTCGCGAGCTAAAAATTGGTATTGCTGCAATTGCTCGCTTTGTAGCATTTGCTTTTTTTTCAGCGCTTCGTTTTCGCTCAGTAGCTGGTCGCGAGTGTGTAGGCTTTTAGCGCCTAAGCTAAATATTTCGTAAGGTAGGTTGGCAACGTAAATTAATGGGCTGACAAGTGTATTAAGGCTTGTACGCACAACCGTGCCGCCTTGTGTAAACTTATCGCCCGCAATGAGCACTATGCTCAAAAGCACTGCGACAAAAAGTCGCAGTTGCAAAGAGATGGTTTGTCCAAACAGTAATTTCATTAATCGTAACTAAAAACGTCACCACCATGAACATCAATCATTTCAAGTGCTTTACCGCCGCCACGTGCTACACACGTAAGTGGGTCGTCGGCAACAACCACAGGAATGCCTGTTTCTTCCATTAATAAACGATCTAAATCTTTTAATAGCGCACCACCGCCCGTCAAAACCATACCGTGGGCTGAAATATCTGATGCAAGCTCAGGTGGAGACTGCTCCAGTGCAACCATTACAGCACTTACAATGCCCATTAGTGGCTCTTGTAGTGCTTCTAAAATTTCGTGCGAGTTAAGCGTAAACGAGCGAGGTACACCTTCGGCTAAGTTACGACCGCGTACTTCAATTTCAATTGGTTCGTCTGTTTTAAACGCAGAACCAATTTGATGCTTGATATTTTCAGCCGTTGCTTCACCTATTAGGCTGCCAAAGTTACGGCGCACATAATTAATAATGGCTTCATCAAACTTATCGCCACCAATACGCACAGACGATGAGTAAACAACCCCATTTAATGAAATAATAGCCACTTCGGTAGTACCACCACCAATATCAACAACCATAGAGCCGGTTGCTTCTGATACGGGTAGTCCTGCACCAATTGCTGCGGCCATTGGCTCTTCAATTAGGTACACTTCACGCGCGCCAGCACCCATTGCTGATTCGCGGATTGCGCGCTTTTCTACTTGGGTAGCACCGCACGGTACACAAATAAGTACACGCGGGCTTGGGCGCATAAAGTTATTGTTGTGCACTTGTTTTATAAAATGCTGTAACATTTTTTCGGTTACATAAAAGTCGGCTATTACGCCATCTTTCATTGGGCGAATCGCTTTAATATTACCCGGTGTACGCCCTAGCATTTGTTTGGCTTCCGTACCCACAGAAGCGACACTTTTAGGTCCACCAGCGCGTTCTTGACGAATAGCGACTACTGAAGGTTCGTTAAGTACGATCCCTTCTTCTTTAACATAAATAAGGGTATTGGCTGTACCCAAGTCGATCGATAGATCGTTTGAAAAAATACCACGGAGTTTTTTAAACATGAGGCTGGATGACCTTTGAAATACGTTCTTATGTTAGCTGCACTCACTTTAACATGCCTAATTAGATGAGCAATATAAAGCGCAACTACCTTTGTTAATTTGTGAAAAAAGGAAGCTAGGCTTCCTTGGTTAAATGCTATCGTTCGCGGACTAAGCGAAAGCCAATGTAGTTAGATCTAAAATCTGGCGCTAAAATTAATCGTGTTGAAGCACGCGCAAGGCTAGGCGCAAAGTTCCACGCACCGCCTCTTACTGCCACATCAGATTCACCTGACTCTTTAGCTGTCCATTCCCACACATTGCCTACGGTGTCGTATAATCCAAATGCGTTAGGAGAAAAAGAACCTACCGGTGCTGCACGTTTGTTTGACCATTCGCTACCACACCAACCACAGTTAGCTAAATTTTTACCTATTTCGTTACCCCAAGGGTATTCTGTTTCTGTCCTTGCGCGAGCAGCGTATTCCCATTCAACCTCATTAGGTAAACGGTATTGCTGTCCGGTTTCGCCAGAAAGCCATTCTGCATACGCTTTCGCGTCATTAAATGTTAAACACACAGCAGGAAAATCACTACTTTGCTCAAAACCAGGGTTACGCCAATTTAAATTAGCTTCCCATACGGGCTCGCCATTTAAATAATACGCGCATCCTTTGCTTTGCTCTGCTTGTGTTTTATAACCGGTGCTGGCAACAAACGCTTCGTAGGCACCTACGGTTACCTCTTTGGTTTGCATAGCAAATGAACTGGCTATTACTTTTTCAATAACAGGGCGCTCATTTGCTAAACCATTGCCGTTAATATCGCCCATTTTAAATTTACCCGCGGGCACAACTACAACATCGTTTTGTACATTAGTAGCACGGTTAGTGCTTGCTGTACGTGTTACAGGTTTTGGTTGCTCGCGAGTGTAAGCCGGTGCAGCAATCGACTCAGACTTTTTTACTAAGTTAGCATGAATAGTCTGTGCTTTAGTTAGATCAACTCTTACTTTGTAAGGCTTATAACCTAGTTTACGTATTTCTATGTTGTGCACACCACGCGGCAAACGTGTAACTAAACGCGTAGAGCCAAAACTCACCCCGTCAATAAACACTTCATCATCGTAAACATTTGAACGTAAAGTCAGCTCAACTTGCTGATTTTGTTCTTTATTTAAAATTGATGGATAGTTTTTTTTTGTAGGTGCAGCGTTAACTGAATAATCGCGCACAGGCTGTTTATTCAATCGCGATACAGACACAGTGTCGGTATTATCCGCGGTGTTGCTGAATGTTAACTGACTATCAGAGTAAGTTGCGCCATAACCTGGTTGATACGTTGTTGCCAGTGGCGAGCCATATTCAGAACAATAACGATTATCTACACTTAGTAAGTTACATAAGCGGCTGCTGTTTACTTCGCCACGCATTGTCACGCTTAAGTTAACGTTATAATTACCTTGTCCGCTAAATGCACTATTAACCACATGGCTACTTAAAATTTGTACTTGCGCGCCTGCCATGTTGCGTTTTGGTTCAACAATGCGCTCTTCTGTTAAATTAGCAAATATTTGATCAACAAAACGCTTAGTCGCTTTTTGTAAGCCCATTTGCTGGCCGCGTTGCTCACAGGCTGCGAGCGTTTCGGTACGCTTACAGTTAATTGTGTGGTTTACTTCAAGTGTCCCTTCACGGGTAAACTCATTACGTAAACGTTCAACTCGGGCTGTGGTTAATTGCTCTTTTAAGCTCTCTAGCGTATTTAAAAGTGTATGTTTTGCAACACGAATTTGCTCGATATCTTTACGGCGAGATGCAATTGCCGCCAACTGCATTGAGATGTCGTCTTTGTTTTGCTTATGATCAACCACGGCTTTTTGATAGCGCGATTGGGCGGCGCTAATATCAAGCGTAGGGTCATCTATCATGCGGCGATACATTTCGTTCATCGCATCAAGTGCTTGGTTTTTCTCTTTGTCTAGCTCTGTAGAACGAGAGCGAAGTAGTTCAAGTTGGTTTTGTAACTGACTTTCTTCTTTTAAGTGTTTTTCGAGTATTTGTGTCGAGTTATCGTATTCTGTTTGTTTAATACTAATCTCTGATTCAATTCCGGTTACTGTTGCTGTGTCTTGTGCAAATGCACTACTAGCTAACAAACTAGCGGAAATTAACAGAGATAAAGGAGCAATTCGCATATATTCCAGTCCCAAAAAGCGGCAATTATTTGGTCGTTATTATTGTTTATTAGAGTGTACTCACTTTTGAAAGCTGAACAATTTTCAACCATCAAAAATCAATACACCCAATGCCTTATGCTATGTACTTGAAGCACAAAACACAAGCTTTGTTCAATTATTATCTTAGTTTACAACTATTCTCTTGTTTCACGCCAGTAAATAACCCGATCATTTCCTCTAAAGCGGCCAAATTGCAAAATAGCATGGGGGTTTTGCTGTGAGTTATCGCCAAGCCAATCCCACTTTAACCAGTTTTCGGTTTCGTATTCTAATGTAAATGTACCACTACCATTTGGTGTAGCATAAATTGCATTGTTTGTAGGGTAGCTGCCAGCCTCTAATGTACCTGCTCCTCCTGCGCTATATTCATAGCTTAATATTGGCGTTGATGGCGATATTTGCGATAACTGCGGGTGCTCAAATACGCTGCAGTTATCTTCGGTATTTAATACAAACCCGGTTCCATTAAAATACTGAGCCTGCATGGGTACGCGTAAGGAATCTAAATCTGAACCAACATTGTTTCCTAACACTAAACGTCCAAATCTAAAATCTATTGGTACATCATTTAAGCGTACGCTATTGCACTCGTTACCACTGCAGCTGGTTTGCGTGTTTGGTTCATCATTTGCATCGATTAATGTAGCGCCTTCTGTATTAGTGACAGTGGCCATTAAATTAACCATAGTAAATGGACCGTCGGGGTTATTTATGCCTAATCGCGTTAACATGGCTGTGCTGTCACTCATTTGCCACTGTCCATCAGTTAAGGTGTTCCAACTATTACTCGTTATATTGGCTAACCTGCTGGTTAATGTTGATGCGGGTACATAATTTCCGGCCTGATTGTTTTCGGCATTTATTTGTACTTGAGCTTTTTCGAAACCTTGCTTGTAATTTACCATTAGCTGGTTGTTATGATTAAGTGCTTGCAGAGTAAAGCCAAGCTCAAATGGCTGTTCTAAATACGTTAGATTACTACCTAGTTGTGTACACTGCGCAGCAGCTTGAGCACCTAATACCTGATAGTGCGACGGCGCAAACCGGCCTACGTTGTTTAACTGCCCTTTTACATCGCCCCCCCCAAAATAATCGCCATCTTGTAAACCCGCAAACACGTTTATAATACCTACTTGGTCATAAGCGTACTGCGATATGGATTCACTCAAGCTTCCCGTATCAGCAAACGCATTAGTATTTAGCGCTTCAATTTGCCCCTCATTACCAGAGCTGGGTAATACTAAGCTATGTGTTACTGTAGGGGACTCACTAATGAAGTGTTTGGCAATGGGGTTGCTATGAATAGCGCTGTAGTTATCTGGTATGCCATCGTTGTTATTGTCTTGCCCTGCTCGCCACTGTACTGCATTCATTTTTAAATCAAATGACTCACCCGTTAATCTAAATAAACTATCGTTTGCTGTTTGAGCATAGCCGTCACTTGCAACTTGCATTGCTAATCCAAAGGGCTTAACTACATATTCGTTAGAACTACCGGTTAATCTTTTTGATAAATTAGTTATTGGGTCTAATACAATTGTTGCCCGTGCATTTAAACTTAATTCAGCGGCATCGGGGTAGTTAATAGCAATAGGCGCTTTTGAGTCTTGATCGAAGGTGAGCGAAAAGGTTTGATATGCTTGCTGCACACTATACGTATTGGCATTATTACTCAGTTGTACTGGGACTGAACATATAGCGCCGGCGCTGCAGGTATACGCTAAATCTAAATCAACTTGACCACCTGCAGGGAATGCGGCTTCGCATACGCCTGTGGTGGTATTTGTTTTAACCGCTTGAATAGATAACTCGGCGGCATTAAAACCCTCACTAGAGGGTTTACCAGATAATTGAGTGGGGATACTCGCTGTATTGGCTGTGTCATTATTAAAAATAAACCCCGCATCAGAAAAAACCACTTTGCACCCGCCCAGCCCTACGTTATTGCCATTAATATAACAACGCAGCGGTGCTGATGGGTCGGCGGTATTATAGCCAAGCGTTACGGTACCGGTGGTGCGCTTTGCGAGGGCCACTGTGGCAGAGCCTGTAAAGGTAATATTTTCACCGCTTACCCAGCTTTGTTGACCATTGTTATCGGGAGAAAGGTCAAGGGCTGAAGGTTCATCATAGAGTAAATCACATGCATCGTTTGCACAGGCAGTTAACGTCATTTCTTTTGCTTGGCAGGTTAAGCCTTGGTTATCACTCATTGATATACGGTAGTGATCAAGCAAAACCGGCGTAAAAATACCGCAAAACCCAGGAATACTCTCAGGGACCTCTAGCGCATCAAACGTAGAGCTGCCCTCAGTTATTACTTGTGTTGCAGCGGTTATTGAGCCTTGGTAAGTAACATTTTGGGCAATTCTTACTTCCCCCGTTGCGACAATATATGCTGCAATATTTGCATCGGCGGCAATGGCAACATCACCATCTACGTATATGGCTAAATACGCCCCTTCTTCAACCGCTATATTTGTTTTACCTATGTTTAAAAATGCGCTAGAAATTAGCGATGTCGTATCTTTTAAAAAGATACGGGTGGGTGATGTTACCTTGTAATCATCTTCTAATAAGTTAAGTGTTAGTTCGTCATAAAAATAATCGCCAGCTAGCATTATAGGCACGTCACCGGTAGAGCTTCCATCGTTTGTGACCGTGGGGACTTGCGCAGCTTGATTTGGCTCTAGGGAGTTATACCCGGTTGCCACACAGCCTTGGCCATTACATAAAGGTGGGTTAGTTAGCGCCGTTGATATTAAATTAGTGGTAGTAATAAATTGGGCATTGCTATCGGTTATTTCCACGCCTTGAACAAGCTGCACTTGTCCATCATTGTAGGTAGAAATAGCGCCAGGAAATAAAGTATCGCAATCTAAAATGTCACCATTAAATACAAACGTACTGGTCATGGCCAATATAGAGGCTTCTTCTTTTACGTGGTTACGCTCTTTATCGCCATCGCGGTCCTCATCGACAACCAACCCTAACCTATCCGCTCTTAAATTACAGCTACGCAGCCACCCACCATCGTCCTCAAGTCGGGAGTTCTTACTTGCCACCACCAGCGGGGCTTCGCTAAAGTTATTGTTAAAATTAAAGTAGTTACATCCATCACTCCAGCCATCAACTTCGAACCCTGTAAAGAAAGTTTCCCACAACACTTCGACCCCGTTGTCATCAGTAAAGGTGCGATTGCTGCCAGGCTCTACGGCCATGTAGGCCACCGTTTCACTTTGAATAACACCTAATGCGGTCTCGGAGGCCTCTAACGCTATATTTACCCCACCTGTAGATAAAGAACCGCTTTGTACGGCAACCGTTAAAAAGGGCACAAGCGCTTGAGACGGCGGGTTACTATCTAAACTATTAAGTGTTTGTAACGAGTGAAAAAAGTTGGGTCTAACAGTAAATGGTTTATCAAAAGTTAGGGCTTTATAACCTTTCGGTGTGATGGGAGCAAATCCCGACTTAGCACCATATTGCAGCTCAAGGCGTAAGTCGGTGCTCCCTACTTCCATAATGGTGCCATCAGGAAATTCATGCACTCCGTATTCTACCGCTAAATAATGCGCGCCCATGGTTATATGCTCGCCATCTTCTCCCGATGGCTCGAGGGGAAGTGCTTCAAACCCTGTGGTTGTTACATTGCGTATTCTCACTATAGCGGGGTTACCGCCTTGATTAGTTGACAACATAAATACCGCAGGCGGTGTTATATATTGCTGCTGAAAGTTTATTTTTGTCCAAATGGGTGAAGTGTAAGTGTCTTGTAACTCTATAAATCGCCCTTCAATTTTAGGCGGTACAGCCATAGCGCATCGGCTTAGTAGCAAACTTATTAAACATAAAAAACAGAGGGTATATTTGCTCATGGTAATGTTTTAGCCTCCACACTTAGAGTACGTTGGGTTTGCCAATATTCTTTTTGACACGCTGCACCGGCAGCACAATCATTGGCGGCGCACGTTGCTGAGCTTTGTAAATAGTAAATATTAACTGTGCGAGAGCGGGTGCTACTATCGGGCAAGTCGATATATTCACTACAACTCAATTCAACCTCACAGTTGGCTAAATAGAGGGTGCTAAAATTCCTATTAGTGGTTACAGCACTGCATGTTTGTGCTGTGCTATTTAGTGCAAAAATTTCACTTAAACCAGTTTCTAACCCGCTTTGCGCTGCCATATAAGCACGCGCGCCGTAATACTCAATGGTATTTTGTTGCGACGCCCCCGATAACACTTTTGAAAGCGCCAGCCCCAGTGCCAGCATAGTGACGATGATCACCAATGTAATTATGAGCAAATTGCCTTGCTGTTTTTTAGCTAAAGTGATGTTTTTTATCTTAGGGAACATTAGGCACATGCACCTCATGGCTAATACTTATTTGTTCGGTGTCGTTAAACCCCATTTGCGCAAACACATTAACAACCGCGCTGCGCTGCAGTGTAACCTCACTCAATATAAAAAAGGCGCTGCTCGTTAAGTCATTTGAAATATAATTACTCATTAAATCGCGTTTAACGCCCGAGCTAACCTGTAAGCTGGCAGCGTTTAATTGGCTTGTAGTAAAACCGTAGTTGCTATAGCGATACAGTGAATTACCCTCTACACAAAAGCTAACGGGCTGATCTAATAAATAAAGGCGCTTACTCGGTGACTCTTGAGCAAATGCTTTGCTAAATTGCCATGTATCGAGCTCACCTGTAACAGCGCTATAGCCGATGACTTTTAAACGCTTGTTTTGACTTTCATCGTATATATCGCTGCTATTTAATGGGTAGACACTTGCCCAATCGTTTATTTGTGGCTCAGTTAAATTATTAAGCGCAAAATTCACGGCGGTAATCGCAAAAGGAGCGCTGGTGGGTAAATAACCGGTATAGTGAGTGGCAGATAAAAACGGCGTAAATTCTAAACATTGCTGCGTGCTACACGCTCCATTGCTGGCGTTGTCGCAATTTAAGCGCAACGAATTAGGGGTTGCGTGGCGAAGCTCTTTACTTAATCGGGTTAAAATAAATCGACTTTGCGCCACCGCTTCTTGGCGCTTTACACCCTGGCTATAAATATTAAATCCAGCGCTGATAAACGAAAATGACGCCACGGCTAAAATGCCAATAATTACTATAACAAGTAATAGCTCAACTAAGGTAAAACCCTGTTTTTGCTTTGCTCTATTCATTAATAATTACCTTTGTATGCACTAAAGCCGTACACTTGCCCCAAGGGTGAGGTTACTTCAATGGTAATTCGTTTAAAGACAACGCCATCGTTATTGGTTGCCTCGTTTAGGTCGCTGTCGTATTGCACCTTCACAGCCAGTGAAAAATCGCTGTATTGCGCTAATGTATTCCCTAAACTATCACTAATAGGCTGCCCGGTGAGCGCAATATAATCATCAACATCGTTAAAATTTGTGCGTGTTTCTCCGCTGTCTGCACCCAGTTCAGAGCTAGTACTACAAGGCTGTGCACCTAAGCTGGTCTCAGAGCAGCGCCTAAATGGTGGCGAACGTTCGCTATGTTCATCAAATGATTTAGCTAATATTTCGTTCATTAATGCTTGCCCAAGCTCTGACGCTCTCAGCGCGACAATAGGCTCAGCGCTTTGCTTTGCTTGCGGTGCTATAAACGCTGTAATAATGCTTAGCGCAATAGCAAACATGACAATGGCTATAATCAGTTCTATTAAGGTAAAGCCTATTTGCTTTTTAGGGGCAGGCATAAATAAGCCCTTCACCGCTAATGCATACAGCTGCAAGGCCGAGATCAATTTTACAAAACACTGCGCAATTTTGATCAACCCTTCCAAGTGGATCAAAGTTTATTTGCGAAAACGTATTGCCATTGCTATCTAAAGCATTAAAACGTACGTCACTACGCCCAGTGTTTATTTCGACAACTAAATGCTCGCTATTGTTGGTACTTGGGCCGCCCGCACAGGTTTCTGGCTCTGGCCCCGCAACCAAGGTAGGTGAAATATACAGTTTGTGGCAGCTGCTTGTTGCAGTATTTTGCATTGCACGTAATTGTACGGTGCGCAGGGCATTTAATACCCTATCTCTGTATGAGTATGCTTGCTCTGTTGAACTGCCCAGAAACTTGGGCACTGCCGTTACCGACAGTATGCCCAAAATAACTAAGGTAATAATTAGTTCAACAAGGGTGAAGCCACGCAATCGTTGATTACTACTGCTATTCATTTATATAAATTAACACCCACTCGTGATAAGCGTAACCGTAGGTGGTATTACAGATACTGGCGGCGTGCCGTCGTTTTCATCAGATGCTTGTGTATATTCAATACGGCAATCATCAGTTTGCACGTAGCTATTAGGGAAAATAATTGCTTTTTCATCAGCGGCAACCTCTACAAGGTTAAAATCAGCTGAGTCGTCAGATGCAAATGTAACATCTAAAAAAGCCTCAAAGGCTGCTTCTGTTGCCGCAGGGTAGCCATAAGCAGTCGCTACTGCATCACCAGTATCAACGGTCACCGTGGCAGTCGCTTTTTTATGATCGCTTGCGATAATGGATTTACCATTAACGATGTTCATGCCGCTTCGAATTGAGCCTTGTAAACCTTCGAGTGTAGAAGCATTAGCATCACCTTGCAGGTTTAAAAAACGAGGGGCAGCGGTCACCGCTAAAATACCTAAAATCACGATTACAATTATTAGTTCAACAAGCGTAAAACCTGCTTGCTTATTCATTGGTTGTTTTAATGACTGCATTTTCATAAGTAAGCCTCTTTATTACTTAGTTTTTAAAAATTTGCACTTTGCCTGTAGTTGGAAAGTACGAAAACCCTACGTTTTTTGCTATCACAGCGCCATCGGTAGGTAAGTTGTTAGTGTTTAAATTATGCGTTAAATAATAAATACACTGGTTGTTTTTAGCGTTATAACGCACTAAATAACTCACCTCGGTTATTGCAGAAACCTCGGTACTTAATGTGCTTGTAGGCGTATCTTGTAAAATTACCTTTAATACTTTTTGGCATTTCAGTGCAGTCATTGCGCTGGCCCGCGTATCAGTATTAGTCGTTTTATCACCCGTTGGTGTGCCCCTATTTCCATCGACACCAACAATGACACCTCCGTAGTTAATATGTGTTGTATTATTAACGCCTTTCGGGCGCCCCGATAATTCCCAGTGACTTCTTATCATCGTTACCGCTGAAGCAAACCCACCAGCGACTACATCGACACTCGCGTTATGAGCCTGATTTTTAACCCCTATGTATTGAGGTATAGCAAAAGCCATAATAACTGCCAGTAAAACAACTACTAAAATCAGCTCAAACAATGAGAAACCTGTTTCATGAGCGCGCCAGTTATTCATAATGGCTACCCTTTAATAGCCGACATCATGTTCCACATCGGCATAAATATGCCCAGCGCTAAAATAAGCACCATAATGGCAACAAACACGGTCAAAATAGGTTCTATTTTCGCGGTTAAACTGCGTAAGTCGTAATCAACTTCTCGCTCATAAAAGTCGGCCGCCTCTTGCAGTAATTCATCTACTCGGCCCGTTTCTTCACCCACAGCCACCATTTGCAGTACCAGTTGTGAAAATAGCTCGCTACTTCGCGAAGCACGCAGCAAACTGTCGCCTTTTTCGATATCTTGACGCATAGTGATAATGGCTTTCTCCATGTAGCTGTTATCAACTGTATGGGCCGTTAACGACAGCCCTGTCGTCATAGGGACGCCGGAGCGAAGCACCATAGCTAAACTTTGGCTATAACGTCCAAGCAAGGTGCGCTTTAAAATATCGCCGACAAAAGGAATTTTTAGTTTGTGGTGATCCCACTTAAAACGTCCAGCCGAGGTATTTATATAGCGGCGCCAAGCAAGGACTCCACCAATTAACATTAGCGCCAGCAGCCACCAATAATTGACAAAAAAGTTACTTGTACCGATGAGAACTTGGGTCATTAAAGGCAGCTCTGCATCAAATTTTTCGAACATGCTGGCAAAGGTTGGGATCACAAAAATATTTAAAATGATCATCGCGACTAAAAGCGCCAAAATAACAAACGTGGGGTAACGCATAGCCGCTTTTATTCGTTTACGCGTCTCTTGTTCTTTTTCAAAGTAAATAGCCAGTTGATAAAACGCATCTTCTAATCGCCCTGACCCTTCACCAACCTTAACCATAGAAATAGTTAAGCGGCTAAACACCTTATTGTGTATGGCCAAAGCACTCGATAATTCGCGGCCTTGCTCAAGTTGGCGGGTGACTTCAAGCAATACACTTTTAAACTCTTTATTTTGCGTGGTATCAGCCAGGCCTATCATTGCTCTAATAATAGGAATACCCGCTTTAAGTAATGAATACATTTGCCGTGAAAACATGATCATGTCATCAAGGGTTATTTTTTCACTAAACAAGTTATCGAATAACTTAATATTGTTTTTTGTTTCAACCAATGAAATTGATATAGGTATGTACTGGCGCTTTAGTAAGCTATCGGCTACACCTGCCTCGTTATTTGCCTCAACACGCCCTTTAACCAGCGCGCCTTTGGTGTCTTTGGCTTTGTAACTATATAGCTGCATCGTCACCACCTACTACTTCAGGTACATATTCAGCCACTTTAAATACCTCATCTAACGAGGTAATTCCTTGCTTTGCATACGTTAAAGCCATATAAGATAGCGGTGCAAAATTAGCGCTACTTTTAGCCGCTTCGGCAAAACGTTGCGTGTCGTTAATACGCAGAGCATCCATCATAGCGTCGTTCATTTCTAGCAGTTCAAAAATCCCCACTCGTCCTTTATAGCCACTATGGCTACAGGCAGTGCAGCCTTCACCTCGCCAAAACTGTGTGCTGTTAGCATTTTCACCTAAGTAGGTAAGCCAACTTTGCTCTTGTTTGTCTGGATGGTACGGTGTTTTACACTCATTGCAGATGCGCCTAACTAGGCGCTGAGCAATAATAGCCCGTAGTGAACTGGCGACTAAATAAGCTGGCGCCCCCATATCAATTAAGCGCATTGCACTTGATATGGCATCGTTGGTATGAAGTGTAGAAAGCACTAAGTGGCCCGTTAATGCAGCTCTTAGCCCTATATCTACGGTTTCTTGGTCACGCATTTCGCCAACCATAATAATATCGGGGTCTTGGCGTAGTGTGGTTCTTAGTACACTGGCAAAACTTAAACCAATTTTGTTGTTTATTTGCACCTGATTTACCCGCCCAATGCGGTATTCAACCGGATCTTCTACGGTAATAATTTTACTTTCTTGTTGGTTAAGTTCACTTAAAGCGCCGTACAAAGTGGTGGTTTTACCTGAGCCTGTAGGCCCAGTCACTAACACCATGCCATGCGGGCGTTTTATAATGCTGCGCAGGCGCTTTAAAATATGCACCGGCATGCCTGTTTCATCTAACGATAAAAGCCCTGCAGATTGGTCGAGCAACCGCATCACAACTGACTCACCATATTGCACAGGCATTGTCGATAAACGCACATCAATACTGTGCGCGTGTACTTTTATATTAAAACGGCCATCTTGCGGTAAACGCTTTTCCGATATATCTAACCCCGACATAAGCTTGAGTCTAAGCACTAATGCTGAGGCTATTTTTACTTGATTTAGTATATGCTCTTGCAATACACCATCAACGCGTTGGCGAATGCGTAATAGCCTTTCATCGGGCTCTATGTGGATATCTGAGGCGCGTACTTGCACTGCATCTTCAAATATAGATTGCAGTAGTTTTACCACGGTGGCATCAGAGGTTTCATCTGCTAAGGAATTAAGATCAAACTCTTCTACGTCTTCGTATTCTTCGTGTAGCTTTTCAGCAAAGTTAGTAATATCTTCTGTTCGGCGGTACACATTATCAAACGCAGCCATAAGTTGGCTTTCTTGCACTACAGCCAGCTCAACTCGCTTAGGGGCTAGCATTGGCGCTAGCTGATCCAACGCTCTCAAATCTGCGGGGTCACTCATCCCGACTAAAACTGAATCGCCATTATCCTCTATGACTAATGCTCGGTAACGTCTGGCATAAACCTCAGAAAGTAGCTTAGATACATCTGAAGATATTTTCCGCTGCGAAATATCTAAAAATGGTATTTGTAATTGTTGAGCTAAAAAGCGCAATAATTGCGGCTCACTTATAAACTCAAGCGCAATTAATGTAGCCCCTAACTTACGCCCTGACGCGGCTTGCACATTAAGTGCTTCACTTAGCTGCGCTTCGGTGATCATTTGCTCATGAACGAGTAAATCCCCTAAACGCATTTTTAAACTGGGTCTCATAACGCCTCCTTCAATGCAACTAAACGCTGTAGTGCATGTTGCGTCATTACGGCATTTAAACCGCCTAAATCGAGTGCAACTTTATAAAGGTGCTTTGCATCAGCAAATTCTCCCAACGCATCTTTTGAAGTTGCTAACGCCAGCCACCATTTAGCCTGCTGAGGCTGAAGCTGTGTAAGTTGTGTAAAACTCGCAAGCGCTATTTGATGTTGCTGCGCATTTTGTGCTGCGGTGCCTTTTAAAATCCAAAACTCAAGGTTTGCCTGAGGCTCTAGCTCGGCTATGAGCAGTTTAAGTACGCCTTCATACTCTTGCTGCATAATTAAGATTTTACTGAGCATGGTTCGCCACTGCACAACCTCAGGGTTTATTTTTATGCCAGCAACCAATAGCTGCTGAGCCATAAGTACATCTTGTTGCTGAAAGTAGGTTGCCGCGAGTAAGTTTCGCGCTTCTATATGCTCAGGTTGTGTTTGTAAAATAGCGGTTAAATCGTTAATCGCATCATCATATAAAGCAAATTCCAACGCTTGTTTAGCACGCTTTAATTGCTGTGCTATGCGCTGGGCTTTGCTTTGCTTAACACTGGCAGTTTTTACTAATTTATTTTCAACGGGTGGCTGCTCAGCCTGTGTAATGCTTTTTACTGGTGTACTGCTTTTTGCTTCAAGTGGGGCATTTATCTCTGTACTAGCGGCTACTTTTACGCTTGTCTCTGTGGGGCTGTTTTTTTTGCTTAGTAGCGTGTCTTTCTCTACAGCGTGTTGCTGTATTACTTCGTCTTTTGGCTGCTTAAGCAACGCGTTATTGCTTTGCTCCTGCGCCAGTTTTTTTTGCGCAACTGCAGGAGTGTAAGCCGCTTCAGCAGCTGTGCTCTCTTCGTTTAATGGTTTTAAAGGCTTAATTACTGGGGTAATTTTAGCTTGAGCAATTTCAACCGGCTGGCTGCTATTTTTAACAGCATAGGCTTTTTCAGCTGTGTCGCTACTCGGTTGAGGTGCTTGTGCAAAAGGCAAATAAAGGTAGGCTGTAAAAATAATTACAATCGCGAGTAACACACTCAACACTTTAAATAATACATCATGGTAGTCGCGTACAGGGGTAATAGCGACTCCAGCACTTTGCTGCTTACGCTGAGCATTTTGGCGCTGGTCGATGTTTTTGAGCATGTTATTAATCACACTCATAGCCATTGCCTCCATAACCACATAACTGCAATAGCAAACACACTAATAGCTAATAAGCTGTAAGCCCAGTAATGGTTAGCATGGTGCTTTTTGCAATCTTCGGTGTCTGCAATAGCAAGATGTACATGGCGCGGTGTCACTTTATTAAGCCCTTCGCCGTATGCTTGCAGTAAAGCTTTGTGGCATAAAATATTGACCAACCGTGGAATGCCTCGACTTGCACGCGCTATTTTTAATCCTAATCGATTAGTAAATAGTAGCGGCTGATTAAAGCCTGCCACCTGTAAACGGTGATTAATATAATAAATAACCTCACTGGCGGTCATTGCACGCAATGAGTACGAAAAACTGATACGCTGGCGTAACTGCCTCACCTTACTATTAGCTAGCTTTTCATCTAATTCGGGCTGGCCAAATAGCACCACCTGAATAAGCTTTTCGGTTTCGGTTTCTAGGTTTGTAAATAATCGAAGTGCTTC
This sequence comes from Pseudoalteromonas sp. S3785, assembly GCF_005887365.1. Lineage (NCBI taxonomy): Bacteria > Pseudomonadati > Pseudomonadota > Gammaproteobacteria > Alteromonadales > Pseudoalteromonadaceae > Pseudoalteromonas > Pseudoalteromonas sp. S3785. The sequence continues at coordinate 49,207 of NZ_PNCT01000048.1, forward strand.
AAGTGTATCCCAACTCAGGCACTGTGCTTCGTCTATTAATAACACAACCCGTTCGTTATCTTCTTGTAGCTCAAGTAAGTAATGATTTATTTGCTGACTTAACGATTGCTGATCTAGCGTTTTATCTACCTCCATGCCAAGCTCTACAGCAATAGCCCAACGTAATTCTTCAGGGCTTAAATATGAATTAGGTAAATAAGCCACGAAATAGTCTTCTTCAATTTGATTTAAAAGTTTTCTGCATAGTAAGGTTTTGCCTGTCCCTACTTCCCCTGTTACTTTTATAAACCCTTCACCCATTTCTAGCGCAGTGGTCAGTACTTGCATGGCTTCGTGGTGCGGTTCAAGCGCACAAAAAAACTCAGTGTTTGGGGTTAAGGTGAAAGGCATTTCACTTAAATTAAAAAAGCTTAAATACATAGTTAGTTCTCATACCATGTATTTAATAGCGCGCGACTATGAGCCTGTTGCTTTTTCCATGTGTCGGGCATCACCACCGTTGGCTTGATTAAAATAACGAGCTCTTTTTTCTCTTGGCGCTTACTAATACTTTTAAATAAATTACCTAATATTGGAACATCGCCTAAAATCGGTGTTTTCGACTCTTCATCTTCCGTGGTGGTTTGCATTAACCCACCTATTACGACTATTTCACCACTTTGAGCGCGGATCACCGTATCAGATTCACGAATATTGCTTTGTGCAAGCGGCAACTCAAAACGCTGATCATCTAATGTAATCACCTTTAGCTGCTCTTCTGTTTCGGTCACCGAAGGGTGAACATGTAAAATGACTGAGCCATATTTATCAATTTGCGGTGTGACATCGAGCGCAATGCCCGAAAAAAACGGCGTTAGGTCTATTTCTGGAGACGTAGTCGTTGAGGTGCCCGTTACTGTTGTGCTCGAAACGTTAGTAACAAAGTACTCATCTTGTCCTACTTTAATCACGGCTTTTTGATTGTTTGTAGCCGTTACACGGGGGTTAGAAAGCATTTGTAGGTCACCCTGGGTTTCAAGCAAGCTAATTACGCCGCTAAAGTCGCCTTTTTCAATCGTTAACGAGGAAACCCCTCCTAAAGTAGCTGAAATAGAATTACCTATGCTGCCTGCTGTTGTTGCAAACGACACCCCACCTTCTAACCCTCTAGAAATTCGCTCCCAGTTAACTCCTTGTTGGTACTCATCTTTTAGAGTTATTTCGACAATTTTAGCTTCAAGAATAACTTGTCGCTGAAGGTTTTCTTGGCTTTGACGTAAAAAATCTTTTAACTGGTTTATTTCACTTGGTAAGGCATTAACCGTAACTAAGCTTGCCTGCGGGCTGGCAACCACATAACGCCCATCGTTTGAGCCAATAAGCGATTTAAGAGCAAGTTCAAGCTCCTTCCAAAAGTCGTTTTGATTAATTGTTTGGATGCGAGAGCCATTTAACTCAGTATTTTGATTATCGCTGCCAAACTGATTATTTTGGCTCGAATTATTGCTGCTGTATGAGTTTGAATTTGAACTTGAGTTGTTTTGTGAGAACTGGCTTACCCCACCTGCAACAACACTTACCGTTGATTGCCCATGGCGCTGCATCATTAAATAATTAACCGGTATAGTTTCTGTGCGCATAATTGCAGGTAGCACCTGTACAATACGGCCTTCTTGAACAATATCTAATGGGTACATGCGTTTAATAACCGCTATCACTTCTTCAAAGGTTACGTTTTTTAAATTTAAAGAAATAACACCGCTTACCTGTGGGTGTACTGCCACGCTGTATGGCGTATCAGCCGTTAAGCCATTAAAAAATGAGCGTATTTCTACCTCTTTTGCGGCTACATCAAAACGTTTTACAGCTAACTCATTGGTTAGGCTTTGCTCACTATTAAGTGATGAAAGTAGGCTTTGTGTAAGCGCACTACTTACTTCTACTGGAGCTACACTCTTTGCCTTGTTACTTACAGGCGCAAGCTCTTGAGCAATATGTGGCTGAATCTCTTTTCCGGGCTTAAAACTATGGCACGCCGTTAAAAAAGGCGGTATTAAAATAAGCGCAAGCCATGGCTTTGTTGTATTATTTTTTAATTTCATAGTCGTATAATTCTAATTTTATTTGCTTATCATCATTTGCTAACAGCACTGAATTAGCGTTTATTGTTAGCACCCGAAATTTACCTACTACATCTCCTGGCTTATATACCTGCTTAGAAATAATCGCTTTGTATTGCTTTTCGGTTTTAATAATTGACTGTAACAACAGCGCTGTATTACTTACTGCAGCGCCATTTATTATTGGTGTTTTGCTAGGTTGTGTAGGGTCGCGCAGTATTTCAGCTGAACTGATAACAGGGGAAAAACATATGCAAATCACACACAAACTATAAAGCAATAAATTTTTCATTGGCGCTCACCGTGGCTATTTGTAATGTTAACTCTGCATTAGGGTATGTTTTCACTTGATAATTAAATTGCTGTATAAGCAGCTTTTGTTGGCTTGCTTTAAGGCCTTCTAAATAACCTTGTAAACTAAAATAACGTCCCTGCAATGTAACCACCATTTGGTGCTCAAAAAACAGCGTTTGCGTATCGTGTTCACCCAGTTTTTCTACATCAATTGCTTTTGCTGGGTTTACCCTAAAGCTAACAACACGCACATCGGGTGTGTTTACGAATAGATCCCTTAATACAGCGGGTACTTTGTTAGCCGAAATAAAACCTTGGCTAAACATGCTTAGCTTATTATTTATCTCTTCTAACTCGCGCTGTGTTTGCCCAACCTGATTTCTTAGTACTTTTGTGTAGTCATGCTCTAATGCCTGTGTAAGCATAGAAAGCTGTGCTTCATTTTGGTTTATTTTTTGCCACAATTCATTTTGCTTAATGCGTAAATTGTTTACTGCATCTTGCTGTGGGAACACTACAAACCATAATCCCAAGTAAACAATCAGAAATAAGCCAACAAATAGCACTGAATACTTTTCGCGCTGCTGCAACGTTGCGAATCTTGTTTGGTATTTAACAAATAATGGCCAGCCTTTTTTTTCATTTTGCTCACTCATTGCGTTACCTCACTTTCACTCAGCTGTGTAGCAACATTAAACTCGCTCACCCCCTCGCTGCTCGACAACTCTACAACTGAAAACTCCTTTCCATTGAAAAAGCTTGATTGCTTAAGATTGGTAAGCCAAATAGGTAAAAATTTTGCTTGCTGTGCGCGCCCTTTAAGTATTATTTTTTGACCATCAAATTTTATTTGGTCAAGCCAAATCTGCGGCTCGTGGTACGCTGCCAAATCACGCATAACATCTGCGTAATCTGTTTTGGTATGCATAGATGTGTTTTCTAAATAATCAAACACCTGTTGTTTATGCAATATCTCTTGTTGCAGTACTTTTAGTTCATCAATCAAATGCGATTTATTTTGTTTATCAGCTAAGCGCTGCTTTACCACACTTAATTGCTGTTGTGTGTGTGTTAAATAGGCCTCGCTTTGTGTTACTAATTGCAGACTTTTATGCTCTTCGTATAAATAAAAAAGCCAAGTTAATGCAACTACACATAAGGTAGCTAGCCAAAGTACGAGCATGCCTTTAAAAGGAACGGGGTCGCGCCTAACCCTAATCGCTTTTTGGTAAAAATTAATCCGTGTTTTCATAGCACTGAATCCGGACTGGTTAATTGATACGCTGCCCCCAATGCGTAATAGAAGCTCGGCTCAAGATCTTGGGCTAGATCGATATTAGGTTTGAAATCAACAACTTTTACTTGTAAAAATTCTGCAAGGCCAGCCCTTAAAGTCAAAGACGACAGGTCATCGCAGTGCAGCTGAATACTTCTAATAGGAGGCTGCTTTAATTGGCTTTCGAAAAAGTCCATCGACCTTTGAATCTCAAGACCAAGGGCTTCAACTAGCCCGTGTGTACGCTCTTTATCCGAAATACCTAAAAACCCGTTCAATCGTCTAGCTAATAAAAGCTGACCATCGCGAATAATTAAAATACGAGGCTCGTGCCCTGCATGTTGCACTATAAGCATGTGTGCACTTTTATCTTCACCAAACAAGGTTACTAAAATCATCTCTTCCGAGGTCATTGCCCTGAGGACAGGCTTTATTTTTGAAAAGCTATCGATAAAAGGCAGTAACTGAAGTTTATTGGTAATAAACACATTCATTTTACTGCTTTGCATAGGCTGAACGATTGGGTAATCGATAAAATCGGCAACAATGTTCTCTGGCGGAATATCAACTAAATCTTTTGTTGTCCAAGGTAAGGATTGAATGATTTCTTCGTCACTCAACATGGGTTTATCCATTTGCACTATTTGATAAAAATAGTGAGGCACCACTAAATTTACTGGGCACACCTCTGCACAAACTTCATTTGTGCAAGTTGCAATAGCAGCTGTATAATCTGTGAGGTCTTCAACATTCACGCTATATGAGTTATGAACGTACCACTGCCCTTGATTTTTTTTTAAACACACTGCTTTTACAGTATCTGCATAAGTAGCAATACCAATTGATGTGCTAGAGTCTAAACTGCGATTTAACCAAGATAACAACGAAAACAGCTTTTTTTTCATACAGCTACTATTGTTAATAAGAGATTAACTAAGTGTCGTACAAGATTGTTGGTTTGCAAGTATAAACACGAGAAATAATGCTTAATTTATTTAATATTGAAAAAGAAAGCCCAATACAACAAATAGATAGCGATTGTCTAAAAAAAAGAAACATACGCTTAAGCATTAAAAGAGATGACCTGCTCCACCCACTTATTAGTGGTAACAAATGGCGTAAACTAAAATATAATTTACAGCATATGCAAGCCTCCAATAAAACACAGTTACTCACTTTTGGAGGCGCGTTTTCTAATCATATTCATGCCTGCGCTGGGGCGGGTAAATTATTTAATATAAAAACCCACGCCATCATTAGAGGACCACATTTAGACACCCAAAACCCCACAGTGCGATTTGCTAAACAATGTGCAATGGACTTACATGCGGTTACGCGTATTGAATATAAGCAGCGCCATGACCCAGATTACTTAGCTCAGCTGCAAGCACAATTCCCCTATGCATACATAATTCCAGAGGGTGGAAGTAATACACATGCTTTGCCAGGGTGTGCTGAGCTTGCTAAAAGCTTACCTAAGCATGATTACTTAATTTGTCCCACAGGCAGTGGCGGTACACTTGCAGGTTTAATTGAAGGCAGCTTTGAGGCCACACAGCTGCTAGGAATTGCGGTATTAAAGCAAGCCGAATACCTTAACAAAGAAATTACAACACTTAGTAAAAAAGCCGCCCAGCAATCAAATTGGCAACTACTTACAGAGTTTCATGATGGCGGTTATGGAAAGTTTACCAATGAATTGTGGCAGTTTTGCCAACGCATGCAGCAGCGCCATAACTTACCCCTGGAACCTATATACAGTGGTAAAATGATGTATGCATTATGGCAGCTGATCGAACAAGACTACTTTGCTGCTGGTAGTCACATAATGGCTATTCATACAGGCGGTTTACAGGGGCTTAATGGTTTAAAGTATCGTGGCTTGATTTAGTGTAATTCCTAATAAAACGTGGCATGTGTGTACTCTTGCAAGGGCTCAGAAAAGTAAAAGCCTTGTGCAGCAACTACGCCTAGTTTAGCCAACATAAGTAGCTCTTTTTGGGTTTCTACACCCACCGCGTACACAGGTATATTGAGCAACTTGCTTTGCGCTACAATATTTTTAACCTGTTTTTGTTGTTGAGTCTTTTCATCCACATTATGAACAAGCGGATACCCTAGTTTTATACCGCTAACTAATTTTTGAGAAGCAATTTGGTTAATGTGCTCCACATTCTGTACATTATCAATCACCAGCACACTTTGTAGGGCCGTCAGTTTGTCAAAGGCACCAGCTAGTTGCCCTTGGTACTTAATAAAGTCTGCTTCGCTAATTTCAAACTGTAATTTTCGCTTTGTCGTAAAATCTTTCATATTGGTGACAAACCAGCTCCAAAACTGCTCGTTAAACCAGTTACTTATATGCAAATTAACGCTCACCGTTAGTGCGCTGGACTCAGCTAAAATAAGCTTTTTAACTTGAAGTAGCACCGCTTTATCTAACTCAAATGCTTGGTGATTGTTAAAATCTTGATTAATAAAGTAACGCGCAGCTAATAAACCGTGCGGTTGCTGCCTAATTCTTATTAGCACTTCATGTTGTACAATATCGCCGCTGGTGATCATAAATAACGGTTGAAAGAACAAGATAAATTTATTCTTTTTAATATTTTCAATAACCTGCTTACTTGAAATTAAGTTCCCTTGCTCGTGCTGTAACGCGAGCCTATGCCAGTGTTGCATCACGTTTTTTTCTGAAAAAAGCAAGGCAGACTTAGCTAACTTAAAAATAACAGGTTGTTCGGCTGCATACCGATAATCACACAAACCAACTTTTATGTTTTTGCGTTTTACAGTACTTCGATAGCGCCTACAAATTTGATAAACGCATTCGTGTAGGCTTTCACTGTATGTATCTAGCTTTGCTACAGGGATATTATTTAAAGTAATAGCAAGGTTGTTAGCATCAAATACATTAACTGATACTGCAGGAAGCTCTTTAAAATATTTTGCTATCAATACCTTAAAGCTTGCTTGGGTATCGGTATTTTCATCAAACACACAATCACATTTCACTATGGAAAATAAGCTATGCCGCGCTGCACTAACACCGTACATAGACTTTACTTCGCAGTTTAATGTGGTGATTTGCGTAGAAAGTTTTTTTGCAGCTTTAGTTTTGCTGTAAGGCAATGGCAGGCTCGCTGCCGGTTTTGTTACTAATACTTTCCACCATTTAACCCACCAGCTAGTGGCACCTAATATAATGATATTTAATAGTAAAAATAAGTAGGCTTGCTCCACCCAGGCAGGCCAGTGGTATAAACTTATGCTGAGCGTTTTATAGCTAAATACATCGTGCTGTATATCAACTAAGTATTTGAAGTGTTCGGCATTTGAGTGTGCAGCCAGCATAAAGCCCTTACTTTGCACCAAAGCCTGCACTATTTCTTTATCAGCATTAGCGTTAATTTGCAGCTCATAAATTTGCTGTGTTAACTGCTGGCCATTTTTGTGGATTTTTTTATGAAGCGTATTATTTAAAAGCACATTAAAAATAATGACTACCAGCAAAAAACTCGTTAAGTACATTATTTTTTTTTGCTTACCAAGTTTTATAAAGGCTTTATGCATAGTGCTCTCTGTGGCAACGCGACTATTTAAAGTGTTGTTCAAAATAGTCATTAGCACAAGCACGCTAAGCAAGTTTAAATGTTTATAATTTTGCTAAACAAAAAAACCCCGTGTAAACGGGGTTTTGGCTAATAATTTATTAATTTTTAGGTTGCTCGCCCTGCGCGTTCAATATCATTTCGCCGTCTTCTTTGTATAGCTCACCTTTAGGCCATAGCGCTAACAGCGTTAAAACTTGCTCACTAGGGCGACACAACTTAACCCCTTTTTCGGTGCACACTATAGGTCTGTTAACGAGTATTGGGTGCGCAAGCATGGCCTCTAAAATAGCTTCACCTGTTATGTTTTCACTCAACAAACCTAGTTTTTTAGCAGGCGATTTACTCACTCTCAACGCTGTTTTTGGTGTTAAGTTTGCTGCGGCAAATAACGCTAGTAACTGAGGTTTTGTCCAGCCCTCTTTAAGGTATTCAATAACAATGGGGTTATAGCCAGCGCCTTAATAATCTGCAATACATTGCGCGATGTACCACAATCGGCGTTATGATGAATAACAACCATAACACTCTCCTAGTTAAACCAATGACGCGTTTTATTAGCAAAATAAACTAAGCTAAGCATAACAGGTACTTCAACAAGCACGCCTACAACGGTGGCAAGCGCAGCGCCAGAGTGTAAACCAAACAATGAAATAGCCACGGCAACAGCCAGTTCAAAAAAGTTAGAGGTTGCAATCATGCAAGCTGGCGCTGCAATACTATGAGCTAGGCCCATTTTTTTTGCAGCTATATAAGCTATTGCAAAAATACCATACGTTTGAATAAGCAACGGAATAGCAATCAATACAATGGCTTCTGGTTTATCTATTAAAGTTTGAGACTGAAAACCAAACAAAAGCGCCACCGTTGCCAGTAAACCAATGATGGAATATGGTTTCATTACCTTTAAAAAGTGATTTAACCGTGTGTGATCTTCACCTTTATCTAACTTTTTGCGGGTAATAGCGCCTGCTATTAATGGAATAAGTACATACAAAACCACCGAGAGTAATAACGTGTCCCACGGTACCGTTATGTCTGTTACCCCTAGTAATAAGCCTGCAATGGGCGCAAAGGCAAAAATCATAATAATATCGTTAATAGATACCTGCACTAACGTGTAATTAGCATCACCTTTTGTTAATTGGCTCCACACAAACACCATTGCAGTACATGGTGCTACACCTAATAAAATCATACCGGCTATGTATTCTGTCGCTGTTTGTGGGTCAACAAAGTCTGCAAAAATACCTTTGAAAAATAACCATCCTAGTAAGGCCATGGTAAAGGGCTTTATGAGCCAGTTGATAACAACTGTCAGCACTAAGCCTTTAGGCTTTTTACCTACATCTTTAATAGAGGAGAAGTCAATTTGCACCATCATCGGGTAAATCATAAACCAAATAAGTACAGCGATAACAATATTTACATGTGCATATTCTAAGCTTGCAACAACACTAAATATATCGGGTATCACGTAACCAGCTATAATGCCTACCGCAATTGCCAGCGCTACCCACACCGATAAAAAACGTTCAAATAACCCCACAGTAACCTCCTAAATGTCTTTTTGATTTACGCGTTTACTGAGCTGCTCTGCTGTTTCTACTCGCTCAGAGTATCTATCAACAAAGTGTTCTTTTTGGTCGCGCATTAATAAGGTAAATTTTACGAGCTCTTCCATTACATCCACAATTCGATTGTAAAAAGCGGAAGGCTTCATTCGGCCATTTTCTTCAAATTCTAAAAACGCTTTAGGCACAGATGACTGATTAGGTATTGTTACCATGCGCATCCAACGCCCTAGTACGCGTAACTGATTAACCACATTAAATGACTGCGAACCACCACAAACCTGCAGTACAGCCAGCGTTTTACCTTGTGTAGGTCTTACGCCACCCAGGTTTAATGGAACCCAATCAATCTGGTTTTTAAATACACTCGTCATAGCACCGTGTCGCTCCGGCGAGCACCATACTTGCCCTTCAGACCAGAGCATTAAATCACGTAGCTCTTGCACCTTAGGGTGCGTCTCATCTTCACTATCTGTTATGGGTAACCCCTCAGGGTTAAATATTTTAACCTCAGCACCAAAGTGGGTTAGCAAGCGCGCACTCTCTTCTATAACCAACTTGCTATATGAGCGGGCTCGCAGCGATCCGTATAACAATAAAATTTTAGGCTTATGAGATGAAAACGTTCGTGTGAAATCCTTAACGCTAGGAGGAGTGCTTTGTGAGAGTGCTAAATTAGGTAGCTCGTGTTCAATTGATTTACTCATAACCTTTAACCTTATAGCTCTGTAGTGAACTAAATACATATGAAAAAACAGATATATGAAATTTCACATATAAAGACATCAGAGTCAACTCTATTTATACCCACCCGCTTAATTAAGTGAGCTATTTGGTGGATGGAAAAACGTGTTGATAGCCAGGAAAAAAATTCGCTATTTAGTTTCTCTCGGCAATTGCTTCTGCATTGCTCTACCTTCTGCTTCCATGCAGTTATAAATGAGAATTTTTAAACACTGATAGCGACACTTTTAGCCCCTCAAAATGATGAAGCTTATTGCGGACAGGTATGAGATTGGCATTTAACTTTCGATCGTAAAAAATGCTCTCTGGGCAGTGGTTATCTGTAAGTAAAAACTAAAAAAGCCGCTTAGTAGCGGCTTTTAAAATTACATTTCAACATTTTTGTCTTTGGTTAAAAAGGAATGTCATCATCAAAATCTATTGTTGGTTCCATAGGATTTGATGCGCCGCCTTGTGGGGCATTTTGCGGCTTAGGTGCAAAACCACCTTGCTGCTGTGGTGCACTATTTTGCTGTGGAGCGAAGCCGCTATTGTTTGATTGCTGGTATTGGTTATTTTGCTGTGGTGCAGCCGCTGCAGCCGGACGCTGTGCTGGAGCCGCCTGCTGTTGTTGCCCATAGCCACCGCCTTGCTGACCTTGGTTATTTTGGCCATAACCACCGCCTTGCTGATTATTCTGGTAACCGCCACCTTGTTGGCCGCCTTGATTACCTTGATAGCCACCAGCTTGCTGATCACCACCACGAGCGCCTAGCATTTGCATTTGACCTGTAAAGCCATCAACGACAATTTCAGTTGTGTATTTTTCTTGGCCTTGCTGATCAGTCCATTTACGTGTCTGTAGTTTACCTTCTACGTAAATTTGTGAGCCTTTGCGGCAGTATTCGCCAACAATTTCAGCTAATTTGCCAAAAAACACGACACGGTGCCACTCAGTTTTATCAACCATTTGGCCAGTGTTTTTATCTTTATAGCTATCTGACGTTGCTAAGGTAATATTTGCTACACCATTGCCATTAGGCATGTAACGAACTTCAGGATCTTGTCCTAAATTACCAACCAAAATTACTTTGTTCACACCGCGTGCCATGGAACCATCTCCTATAAACGTTAGATTAAACCAGCTACTTTACGTGCTTGGTCTAGGTCGAATTCTTTATCATTAATCTTTAAATAGCTGCGGCTTTCGTCGCGTACTACTGTTGCTTCTATTACGCCAGGTAAAGCAACTAGCTGAGAAGCAAGTTCTTGAGCTTGCTCTTCAGAACTTAAATTGGTCATTAAACTAATAACTTTACTTTTCGGTGGGACTTGCATTTTCCACGCAATAATAAGCCATATTAACCCAACAAGTGCCGCTGCCGCAAACACAGCTTGTGTACTTGTTGTTTGTGCTACGTAACCCCCTAAAATACCACCTAAAAAAGCCCCTAAAAACTGGCTAGAGGAATACCCGCCCATCGCCGAACCTTTTTGGCTTGCAGGGGCTATACGCGATACAAGCGCAGGCATAGTCGCTTCCAAGAAATTAAATGCGACAAAATAAAGCAGCATACAAATGGCAATGCCAATCACACTATTTACCCAAATAGACATGGCAAACATACTGACCGAAAGCAGCGCAATTGATCCAATAAAAACCTGTTTTTCTTTTTCTTTTTTAATGGCAATAATCATCATTGGCACCATTAAAATAAACGCTAGCAGCAACACCGGAATATATAAATACCAGTGGTGGTTGGCAACTAAGCCGTCTTCTATTAGCTGGCTTGGTAGTACCACAAAAATAGTGGTGAGTGTTAAATGTAGCAGTAACACACCAGCATTTAAGCGCGATAATTGCGGATGCTTAATTAATTTTTTTATGTCGCTAAAGCTTGCCAAGGTGTCGCCTTTAGGCGCTTTATTAACGGCATTAGGCACTAAAAATAAAATAATACCAATACCAAACACGGCAAGGATTGCTGTTAACCAAAATACCCCTGCTACGCCCCACGACGCTGCAACTATGGGCCCAAGTAACATAGCAAAGGCGAAACTCATGCCTATGCTCATACCAATTACAGCCATTACTTTAGGGCGTTGTTCGTCGCGGCTTAGGTCGCTGGCAAAAGCAAGTAATGCACTGGCTATAGCGCCCATACCTTGTAGTGCTCGGCCCAATGTAACCATCTGAATAGATTCAGCTAGTGCTGCAATAACTGAGCCCAACGCAAACACAACTAAGCCACCAACAATGACTTTTTTACGGCCTATTTTATCTGACAAACGCCCCATGGGTATTTGCAGTACTGCTTGGGTTAAACCATAAGCGCCAATAGCAAACCCTATCCACATAGGCGAAAACCCATCAAGCGATTGACCATAAATAGCCAATACAGGCATCAGCATAAACAAGCCGAGCATTCTAAATGCAAACACACTCGCCAGCGATACTGCGGCGCGTTTTTCTCGTGAATTAAGTGAAGATGCGGTCATTATCTGCGTAATCTTACGATATGAAAAATTTAGGCTGGGATTCTACCACAAGCTTGGCAATAATTAATCGCCTATAAGTAAGGATTTTTTCGTTGATCATTGATTAATAATGTTTCGTATTATGCGATACTGGACAAATAATTTTGGTAATAAACGAGATAGCATGGAAAACATTGAAGTCCGAGGCGCCCGTACGCACAATTTAAAAGACATCAGCCTAACCATCCCACGTGATAAATTAATTGTTATCACAGGCCTATCTGGTTCGGGAAAATCATCACTGGCATTTGATACTTTATATGCAGAAGGACAGCGTCGTTATGTAGAGTCACTTTCTGCCTACGCAAGGCAATTTTTATCGTTAATGGAAAAGCCTGACGTTGATCATATTGAAGGCCTCTCTCCCGCCATTTCTATTGAGCAAAAATCTACATCGCACAACCCTCGCTCAACAGTGGGTACCATTACCGAAATATACGATTACTTACGTTTAATGTTTGCCCGTGTGGGAGAGCCACGCTGCCCAACTCACGACTTACCCCTTGCAGCTCAAACAATTAGCCAAATGGTTGATACCGTTTTAGCACTGCCAGAGGGCACTAAGCTAATGCTTTTAGCCCCGGTAGTTAAAGACCGCAAAGGCGAGCATGTTAAATTACTGGAGCAGCTCTCAAGCCAAGGGTATATTCGTGCTCGTATAGATGGCGAAGTGTGCGACTTATCCGATCCGCCAACGCTTGAGCTTCACAAAAAGCATACTATTGAAGTGGTTGTTGACCGCTTTAAAGTAAAAGATGGCCAGCAGCAGCGTTTAGCCGAATCATTTGAAACCGCACTAGAAATGTCTGGCGGTGTAGCAAATGTAGCCTACATGGACGACAGCACGATAGAAGAAATGCTGTTCTCGGCAAATTTTGCCTGCCCTACCTGTGGCTATGCAATGACCGAGTTAGAGCCACGTTTATTTTCGTTTAATAACCCTGCGGGGGCATGCCAAAGCTGTGACGGTTTAGGCGTACGCCAATACTTTGATCCTAACCGCGTAGTACATAACCCTGAGCTAAGCTTGGCCGGTGGTGCAATAAAAGGCTGGGATAAACGCAGTTTTTATTATTTTCAAATGCTACAAGCGGTTGCCGAGCACTATAATTTTGATTTAGATGTGCCATTTGAAAAACTTGCTAAAGAATCACAAAAAATTATTTTAGAAGGCTCAGGTAAAACAAAAATAGCCTTTAACTACCGTAACGACAGAGGCGATTTAATAACTCGTAACCACGAGTTTGAAGGCGTGTTAAATAACATGAACCGTCGCTATCGCGAGACGGAGTCAAACTCGGTACGCGAAGAGCTGGCTAAATATCAAACTAGCCAAGCGTGCCCTAGCTGTCATGGCTCACGTTTACGCCAAGAAGCACGCCACGTATTTATAGGTCAAACAAACCTGCCTGCTATTACTAATATGAGTATTGGCGAGGCAATGGACTTTTTTGAAGGGTTATCACTCACAGGTCAAAAAGCCCAAATAGCTGAAAAAATTCTGAAAGAAATTCGCGACCGTTTATCGTTTTTAATTAATGTTGGCCTTAACTATTTATCGCTTGAACGCAGTGCCGATACCCTCTCTGGTGGTGAAGCGCAGCGTATTCGTTTAGCCAGCCAAATTGGTGCAGGCCTTGTAGGTGTAATGTACGTACTGGATGAGCCATCAATTGGTTTACACCAGCGCGATAACGACCGTTTATTACAAACCTTGGTGCATTTACGCGACCTAGGTAACACCGTAATTGTGGTTGAGCATGATGAAGATGCCATTCGCGCAGCCGATCATATTATTGATATTGGCCCAGGCGCGGGTGTACACGGCGGGCATATTATTGCACAAGGTACACGTGACGATATTTTAGCGACCAAAGACTCGGTAACAGGCCAGTTTTTATCTGGCGTGCGTAAAATAGAAGTACCACAAGAACGTAACCCAACAGGCGACAAATGGCTTGAGCTGTTTGGCGCCACAGGTAATAACCTTAAAAATGTAGACTTAAAAATTCCATTTGGCTTATTAACCTGTATTACAGGAGTATCGGGCTCAGGTAAATCAACGCTCATTAACGATACACTTTTTAAGCTTGCGCATACTGAACTTAACGGTGCGACCACAGCGGAAGCCGCGCCTTACAAGTCAATTAGTGGCCTTGATCATTTTGATAAAGTGATTGATATTGACCAAAGCCCGATTGGCCGTACACCGCGCTCAAACCCTGCAACCTACACAGGTATTTTTACCGGTATTCGTGAGTTATTTGCAGGAACACAAGAAGCCCGTTCACGTGGCTATAAAGTAGGTCGTTTTAGCTTTAACGTAAAAGGCGGGCGCTGTGAAGCTTGCCAAGGCGATGGCGTAATTAAAGTAGAAATGCACTTTTTACCTGATGTATATGTACCGTGTGATGTATGTAAGGGTGCGCGCTATAACCGCGAAACCTTAGAAGTGCAATACAAAGGTAAAAACATTCACCAAGTACTCGAAATGACGGTTGAAGACGCGCACGACTATTTTGATAAAATACCCACAATAGCCCGCAAGCTTAAAACCCTTATGGACGTTGGTTTATCGTATATTCGCCTAGGGCAGGCTGCTACCACGCTCTCTGGTGGTGAAGCTCAGCGTGTAAAACTGGCTCGTGAGCTATCTAAACGCGATACAGGTAAAACTCTTTACATACTTGATGAGCCAACAACCGGCCTTCACTTTGCCGATATTGAACAACTACTTGTGGTATTACATCGTCTGCGTGATCACGGTAATACCATAGTAGTGATTGAGCATAACTTAGATGTGGTTAAAACCGCAGACTGGGTGGTTGATTTAGGCCCTGAAGGCGGTGCTGGCGGCGGTGAAATACTCATTGCAGGCACACCTGAAGAGGTCGCTAAATGTGAGCGCTCGCATACTGGGCATTACCTAAAGCCCCTATTAAACTAATTGGGGTTTATTACTTCTTACGATAAGGAAAGTCGGTGTTAAGGCCTTTTAAAATTATAAAATGGCGAGCCAGTAGGCTATTTAAACAGCTGCAAAAAAAATCGCAGCCTTTTAAAGCTGATATTGATGGGCATATTAAACCCATATGGTTTAGCCTTAGCACCGCGCAAAAGCTTTACTTAGCAGCGCTTATATCTGTGATTTTCTTTAAATCTTGGTCACTTTGTGCGCTTTTAACAATGACTGCCTTGGTCATTGAATTTTGGCCAAAGTTTAATAAACTTTGGCACTCCTTAGCAGGCAAAGCTTTAATTTTGGTTTTTTATGCAACCATTGCTAATTTTGTTTTGGCAAATGCAAGCAGCATTGTTAACGATGTAACTCACGTATCAGCTGCAAACATGAGCTACACACACAATTTTGCAACTTTGATATATTTACCCATTTGGGCATTAGGAATTACACTCTGTACATTACTAATATTTCAATTTATTTTACCCTTTTATATCATAATGCTGTTACTTATAAAGCCATTTGGATCGCAAAGCATTAAATATATAAGTCAAAGCTACTCTCCCTTACTTACCGCATCTATTAGATTAATATTAGCCTTCATAACTTTAAGTACCCTCTATTCCTTAGTAGACGATAGGGATGAAGCAACATTTTTATCAGACATAGAAAACGGCTTTTATTTTGGAAGAGAGCTGGCCAGTGACTCACCTGAGGTGAAGGAGCAAGCTGTGGACAATCTAAATAAAAGGCTAGCTAAACAGGAACCTGGCTCACCAAAAACAGAAGAAATAAATGAGCTCGCCGAATCTGCAAGTTCATTTGTTGCTACTGAAGGTTATTTTGAACGTAGTAAACGCCTTATAGCGATGTTTGCATTTAATTACGAAGCAGATGAGTACTCAAGGTGTAAAAAAGCCAAAAATAGCAAAGTGGTAGAGTTGAACGATTACGAAATAATAGAGATTACGCCAAATGAAACTATGCCTTATGGCTATTCTTTTATTGTGAAAGCCTGCGAATCACCTGCATTTAGACCCATTAGATGAACAATGATGACCTTTAAGCGATGAGTCAAGTATTAGAAGTTACATACAAAAATGCCGCTAAATTTAGCGGCATTTTTATTCGCTTATACTAGGGTCTGTTGAAGCATTTTATGTACGAGGAATAAATCCTAGTGCATCGTAAACTGATTTAAGGGTTTTTTCTGCACGTACACTTGCCTTTTCTGCACCTGATTTCATGATGCTATCAAGTAGGTTTTGATCTTCTCTGATCTCTTTAAAACGTGCTTGAATTGGCTCAATCATGCTCACTACAGCATCGGCTGTATCTTTTTTCAGGTGGCCATACATTTTATCTTCGTACTCTGGCACTAAGTCTTCAATTGAGCGCTTAGTGGCTACGCTTAATAAAGTAAGTAAATTAGAAACGCCTGGTTTTTCAGTACGGTCAAAGTAAATACGTGCTTGCTCGTCTGAATCGGTTACTGCTTTTTTAAGCTTTTTCTCAATCTTTTTAGGCTCATCTAATAGCATGATGTAGCCGTTAGGGTTTTCATCAGACTTAGACATTTTTTTAAGCGGATCTTGAAGGCTCATTACGCGTGCGCCAAATTCTGGGATATAAGGCTCAGGTAATTTAAATACATCACCGTATAAATTATTAAAGCGTGTAGCTATATCGCGCGTTAACTCTAAGTGCTGCTTTTGATCATCCCCTACCGGTACTTGGTCTGCTTGGTATAATAAAATATCCGCTGCTTGCAATACTGGGTATGAAAATAAGCCGACGTTTACATTATTAGCATGTTTAGATGATTTATCTTTAAACTGAGTCATGCGGTTAAGCTCGCCCATTTGCGCATAACAATTTAGCACCCATGCTAACTGCGCATGCTCTGGCACTTGTGACTGTACAAATAAGGCTGATTTTTCAGGGTCTATGCCACACGCCGCGTACAAGGCTATACCATCTAATACTCGAGAGCGAAGAAGTTCAGGCTCTTGACGAACAGTAATCGCATGTAAATCAACAAGCATAAAGAAACTTTCGTGGTCTTCCTGTAGCTTTAGCCACTGGTTAATAGCGCCAACATAGTTGCCTATTGTCATACCACCGGTTGGCTGAATGCCACTTAAAACTACTGGTTTACTCATGATTTTCCTTTAATGTTGTTTAGTTAATTGAAAATTTTAACGCTGTGTTAGTGTTGGTATTATATCTAAGAAGTTCTCGCATAGGTACTGTGGATTATAATCCTCAAGGTTTTCGCCTTGGTTATAACCATAATCCACCGCTATGACATCAATTTTAGCGGCATGTGCTGCCAATATATCGCTTTTAGAATCGCCAATCATAATAGCCTTACTCGGCTCAACATTCAGCTTTTTACATGCATACAGCAAAGGCGCTGGCGACGGCTTTTTAGCCATATCATCTCCACACACGATTACTTCAAAGTGGCGCGTAAGGGAAAGCTTATCAAGTAGTATTTCGGTAAATATGCGCGCCTTATTGGTAACGAGCGCTTTAGGCATACCACTGAGCGCATTAAGCCCTGTTTCTACATGTTGATACAACACGCTATATTCGCCCACTAGCTGCTCATAATGTTGATAGAATAAAGCAATAGCTTTTGCACTAAGCGCTTCATCTAAGTGTTCGCTAATTTGCATATCACCACTGAGTGCACGCTTAACCAGGGTTTCAATACCATTGCCTATCCAGCTTTCGACCAAGCTTTGGCTAACAATAGGAAATGCTAAATCACTCAGTGTTAAATTTATTGCTAAGTATAAATCGTAAACGCTATCAACAAGTGTGCCGTCAAGGTCGAACAAAGCTACATCATATTTCATTACTTTACGTTTCCTAACTGCTCACGCATTTGATCAATAACCACTTTATAATCAGGCTCATTAAAAATAGCAGACCCAGCTACAAACATGTCGGCACCTGCTTGCGCTGCTGCGGCTATATTATCAACCTTAATACCGCCATCAACTTCTAAGCGAATATCACGACCCGACTCAACGATGCGCTGCTTAGCTTGGGCTAGTTTTTCAAGGGTGTGGGGGATAAAGCTTTGGCCGCCAAAACCTGGATTTACCGACATTAATAAAATAGTGTCTAACTTATCAATAACGTGATCGAGATAGCTCAGGCTAGTGGCAGGATTAAATACTAAACCGGCCTTACAACTATGATCTTTAATAAGTTGTATGGTGCGGTCTATGTGCTCACTCGCCTCTGGGTGAAAGGTAATTATTGATGCACCGGCCTCTGCGAACTGAGGGATTATACTATCTACAGGCTTTACCATTAGGTGTACATCGATAGGGGCCGTTACCCCGTAATTTCTAAGCGCTTTGCACACCATAGGGCCTATTGTGAGATTAGGCACGTAGTGATTATCCATGACATCAAAATGTACTACATCAGCACCTGCAGCGAGTACCTTATCTACATCTTCACCTAATTTTGCAAAGTCAGCTGACAAAATAGAAGGCGCTATTAAGTATTTTTGTTCAGGGTTTAGCATAGTAATCCGTCAATCAATAAAATATGCCTTAATGTACCGTAAATACTGGAGTTTCCCAAGTAATACACGGCAAATTGGGTATAACTAAAATAGCAATTTAAATACATAAGAATTTATTTATATAAAGCTTTAACTATCACAGGGAAATATTAGTTTGTTATTTATACAGCTTTTGTTATTATTGAAGGAGTAACTTACTTTTAGGCTAATATTATGCGTGCTTTTAAAACAGGGATCTTAATTGCGTCGGCATTGTTATTTATTGGGGCATTTAGTTTTGCGCCAAGTTCTGAGCAAGATTTAAGCTTAGTTAGCAACTGTCACAATCAGGCAAGTAGTAATAACACTCCAAGCGCCCTAACATGTACGAAAGTAGAAGAAGATTCGTCGTGGTTTTCGTGGCTAACAGGCGATAGTCGCAGTGCGCAATTTCATTATTTAGATTTATTAGAGCTATTAACTAGCTCAGAAGACGCTAAAAATACGCCTTCAATAAAACCTCTTTTTTAAATAATGCTGCACTTTATTAGCGCGTTGCAAAGTGTGCTAGCAGCATTTTTTGGTGTGCAATCAGAGCACAAACGCCAAGCCGACTTCCAACAACACTCCCCTCTTTTTATTATTGCTTTAGCTGTGCTGTTTTTCGTTATTTTTGTAGTGACAATTTATGCAGTGGTTGCTTGGGTGCTAAATACATAGCCATTAACTCGTCAACTTTGTTGCGTGAGCCACCTTTAGGGCTGATAGTACGTTTTACCTGAATTTTACCAAGCGTAGCTTGGCTATAAATTTTTCGCGTCCACACGGTATCGTGGTTAGATATAAGCACTGGGGTATTGTTTTCAAACGCAGCTTGCTCGGCTAAGTTTGCCAAGTTTGCTTGATCGTCTAAATTAAACCCGCCTTTAGCATAAGAGGTAAACGACGCTGTTTTACTTAGCGGCACATAAGGCGGATCGCAATAAATAACCGCGTTGTTTGGCACAAGCTTAAACACATCATCGTAGCTTAGGCAGGTAAATGTGGCTTTTTGTGCTTTTTCGGCAAAAAAGTACATTTCTTTTTCTGGAAAATAAGGCTTTTTATATTTACCAAATGGCACGTTAAAAATGCCTTTGAGATTATACCTGCACAATCCATTGTAACCATGGCGATTCATGTATAAAAAGAGCATTGCGCGCTCATATACATCATTGCTTTTATTAAACTGTACACGGTATTCGTAGTAAGCGTCTGGATGGTTATTTAAATCAACAAACAACTTTTTAGAGTCACTTATAAACTCATCAGGTGAGCGCTTGAGCTCTTTGTATAAGTTAATTAAGTCAGCATTGATGTCGTTAAGTAAATAGTGTTTAAAATTACTGTTTAAGAATACTGAGCCTGCACCTACAAACGGTTCTACCAAGGTTTCAGCATGTTTGCTGGCTTGAGATAATCGTGCATTAATATCTTCAACTAGGCTGTATTTACCGCCAGCCCATTTAAGGAAGGCTCTACTCTTTTGTTGCATTGGTTCTTAACTTCAATCTGCTGTAGCGCGATTTTACACTAAAGTGAGTCAGTTTACTGATCAAGTCGTGCAATTTCTTGTTTTATTTTGCTGATTTTTTTATAAAAAGGCTTGTTCTTTCTAAGTGTACTTGGCAAGGCAGACAACGCACTTTTAGCATCAGCGAGTGATGCATAACTGCCAATAGTAACTACCCACCATACTTTATTGTTCCGCTTAGTTTGATATACCCTAGCCCGCTGGCTTAAATTATGTCGAATAATAAACTCACGGGTGATTTTTTTCTGTGTCACAGCAAGCAGCTGCACAGTTGTATTATTATCTGGCTGAGCTAAATACCACGCGTTATCAGATACGTTATTTGAGGTTTTAGACTGCGAGCTTTCTTTATCGTCACTTTCAATTGGCTCAATAGACTCAGGAGTGTTTGAGCTTTGTGGTAACGCCTCGCTTTGCTCACTTTGAGCGCTTTGTTGAGCCTGACGCGTTAGGCTTTGCATTATCGCCGGCACATCGTTTTTATGTGGCGCTACATTCCCTTGTGATTTATCGCTGACCGGCTCTAAAGGCAAATCCGCTTTTGAAATATCAGCATTGTCATTACTGACTTCTTTATCCGCTCTTGGGATAGCGGTAATTTTAGCAGCAGGAATAGCAGTATCTATGTCTTGGCTTTGTTGGTTTTGATAGTACGTTTGCCACCATTGGGTCATGTCATTTTTATAGAGCAGCCCAATAATTAGTAACATAATAATAATTAACAACGAGATTAAATGTATACGCCATGACACTGTATCTTTTTTTACAATATCAGCCACATGCTCCGTTGGTTGCCATGCTAATAATAAGCTGGGGTTGCCTTTTGCTTCATTTAAAAATGCGCTAAATACGGGGTCTTCATCGTACGGTAAATTAGGAAAATACCAGCTCATCAACTGTTTAGATTCTCGGGAAGATAAAGGCTCTAAGTAAATTTCAACGGCATTATTAATAGCCAGCTTTGATTGCGAGGCTAGCATAATATAAAGCGTTATAGGGCTATTTTTGGCAAGTAACTCTAACTCTTGTAATAACTCTTCAGATAAATGCCTTGCATTATCGAGCACCCATAAACAGGCCTCGCACGGCTGTTGTTGCAGCAGCTGGTAAAAGTTTTCACTTAACGATAAATCGTGGTCAATCAGCGGAGAGTTAAAGCTTTGCTCTAATATATCACTTATCAGTGATACATCATTTACACTGGCACTTACTTGTACAAATGCTTTATTAAAACTGTTGTATTTGTCGGTGATGAAGGTTTCGAGCATATAACTTTTGCCAAGGCCTGAGGTGCCTAGCAATACAATCAAGTTTTGCCCATATTCAAATTGCAGCGCGATTCTATCCACCAACGCCGCTCGGCTTGGTAAAATTTGCGCCTGCATTATTGCTCGATTAACGCTCTAACGTGGTCATCTGATACGTCATCTACCAATGCGCATTGACCAAATTCTGTCGGTAAAATAAAACGGATAGTGCCCTTTTTATTTTTTTTGTCTTTGCGCATATGCATCAAAAACTGCTCAGCAGTCATTTCTGCTGGGATCTCAGTAGGCAAATTATAAAGCTTGAGTAGCGCTACAATTCTATCTACCTCATCTTGCGATAAATCACCGCGTGTATGGGCTAATTTAGCAGCCAGTACCATTCCGGTCGCAACAGCCTCACCATGCAGCCATACGCCATACCCCATTTGCGCTTCAATTGCGTGAGCAAAGGTATGCCCTAAATTGAGTAACGCACGAAGGCCATTTTCTTTTTCATCTTGCGCAACAATAAGCGCTTTAATTTCACAACATCTATAAATGATATGCTGCAAACTGGCTTCGTCTAATTGCTGTAGCTTTTCTGCATTTTGCTCAATAAAAGTAAAGAGCTCGGTATCGTAAATCAGACCATACTTGATAACTTCGGCCATGCCCGCTGCAAATTCACGCGCCGGTAATGTATGAAGTGATTCAGTATCAATAAAAACAGCTTGCGGCTGATAAAATGCCCCAATCATATTTTTACCCAGTGGGTGGTTTACAGCTGTTTTGCCCCCAACAGAGGAGTCAACTTGAGATAGTACCGTGGTAGGAATTTGAATAAACGGTACACCGCGTTGATAGCATGCAGCAACAAAGCCTGTTAAATCGCCAATAACACCGCCACCTAATGCTATTAAGCAGGTATCTCGACCGCAATTATTTTGCAATAAAAAAGCAGATATTTTCTCAAACCATTCAAGTGATTTGTATTGCTCACCATCTGGAATGACAAAAGAAAGAGGGTCTAGCTCAGCTAACGAATCTAGCAGTCCTTGCAAATATAAAGGGGCAACTGTGTCGTTAGTGATAATGATAGGCCGACAATCACCAATGTGGTGAACAAGGCGGCCATTATCTTGAAGTGCATATTGACCAATAAAAATAGGATAACTTCGCTCGTCCAAATTAACAGTTAATTCAAGCATGCTTTGTTATTTCCTTTATTATTGGTTTTTAAAAATCTAATTTCTCGATGATTTGGTTAGCAACAACTTTAGCGCTTTGCTCATCGGTGCGTACAACAAAATCGGCAACTTCTTTGTATAGTGGCTCGCGTTCTTCTGCTAAGCGCTCTAGTACATTACGAGGTGCTTCTTCAGTTTGCAGTAATGGGCGACGCTTGTCGCGTTGCGTGCGTGCAACTTGCTTTTCTATAGGTGTCTCTAGGTATACAACGATACCGCGAGCCGAAAGCTTGTTTCGAACTTCTTTACTCATTACTGACCCACCACCGGTTGCAAGTACAATACCTTGCATTTCGGTTAAGTCGCCAATAACAGATTCTTCACGAAGTCTAAAGCCTTCTTCACCCTCAAGATCAAACACCCAGGCAATATCTGCACCGGTACGGCGTTCGATTTCTTGATCAGAATCGACAAATTCAAGGTGTAATTGGTCAGCGATGTGACGACCAATCGTGCTTTTGCCAGCCCCCATGGGGCCAACTAGAAATATATTACGTTTCTCAGCCATATCTTTTAGTACAAACGAACTCTAAAATTTGAAATAAAACCCCGCCTAACGACCTGGCCCCAAAATTAAGGAGGGGATTATCTCAGTAATTGGCCGGGTATTTCAAGTCTAATACAATAAAAAGCCATATAACGAGCAATTATTATCAATAAACACTCGTTGGCGAACATAAAACCACTAAATTTTAGTCTATTTGTATTTTCGGTGTCACGAAAATAAGTAATTCACGTTTCTCATTAAACTCGCTGGTGCTCTTAAATAAGCGTCCAACATAGGGAATATCACCAAGTACAGGTACTTTATTTGTGGTATTAATTATTTGCTGCTGAAAAATACCACCCAGCACAACGGTTTGGCCATTATCAACCAGCACTTGTGTTTCAATTTGTTGAGTGTCTATCGACACCGCTTCACCTGTTCCGGTTTGAACCGTTTCGCCACGAGTATCTTGTGTAATAACTAAGTCTAAAATAACTTTGTTATCCGGCGTTATATGCGGTGTAACCTCAAGGCTCAATACCGCTTTTTTAAAGCTTACAGTAGTAGCACCACTTGAGGCTGATTCGGTATAGGGGATTTCAGTACCTTGCTCAATACGTGCTTTTTGCTGATTAGCTGCAGTAATGCGCGGGCTCGCAATAATCTCACCTTTATTTTCTTCCTCTAAAGCGCTCAGCTCTAAATCAATTAAGGTGCCATTAGCCAACTTGGCTATGTGTAAACCAATACTCGCCGCAGGGTTAGTAATAGGTAGGTTTACATTAAGACGATCTGATAAGTCAGGAATAGTACCATTTGAGATAGACTCAGCACCTTCAAGTGAGCCTGAAATACCATCACTATCTTGTTGGTCGCTAAATCCCCAACGTACACCTAAATCTTCTGTGACATTATCGCGTACCGTTACCATACGTGATTCAATAACAACTTGTTGCACTGGGATATCAAGTGTTTCAATCATACGACGGATACTTTCAATACTCTTCGCTGTATCTTTAATAAGTAAAGTATTGGTACGCTGGTCGACCGATACACTGCCACGGGCAGAAATGATGCTGTTCGTGTCAGTTTTAAGTAAATCCGCAAAGTCTTCAGCTTTAGCATAGTTTAAACGAATATACTCACTGTAAAGCGGCTCTAAATCCTCGACCTTTTGTTTAGCTAATAAATCTTTCGCTTCACGGGCGGCTAGCTCTTCAGCTGGCGCCACCATCAATATAGAGCCATCCATGCGCTTATCAAGGCCTTTAATACGCAGCACAACATCTAGGGCCTGATCCCATGGAACGCCATCTAAACGAAGCGTGATGTTGCCGGTTACTGAGTCACTCGTTACTAAGTTAAACTCGTTATAGCCCGCTATTATTTGCAGTACAGCTCTAACCGAAATATCTTGGAAGTTTAAGGTCATTGGACGACCCTGGTATTCTTTGCCTCCATCTAAATAAGCATTTTGCGTTTCATCTTTTTCAATCGTTAACGTTAAAATGTTATCTATTTGCTGGTAGGTAAAGGTAAAAGCAGCATTAGGCTCAATAACTACACGGCTTAGGCTATCTTCTTTAAAGGTTTCAATGGTACTTACAACAGTGCCAAAATCTAATACATCTAGTTCATACAGTAAGTCGTCTAAAATATCTGTATGATGAAACTCTGCAATTATTTTTCCACCGCTTTCATGTACTTCTATTGCAGCTTGCGTGTCTTGCAAAAATACTAAAACTTTTGCTTCACCTTTTTCACCACGGCGAAAATCAATAGATTGAATCCGGTTAATATAAGCGCTTGAGGCATCATAACCATTGCTGCTTTCATCAGAAGCTTGTTCAGTAAGTGGGTTATCCGATACGCGCAACGACACTAAGTTATTATTAACTTGTGTTTCGTATATTTTTAAACGTTCCAAATTTACAGTAACTTTTAAACCTTGCTCTGTCTGTACGCTGCTAACACTATTAATACCTGCGTGATCGACCGGTACATTTTCAAGGCCCTGCTCTAATTCAACACCATCAAACAGTATCTCTATACGCGCTGGTGTGTTATGTACCTGAATTTTAGGTTGTTGTGTTAGCTCTTCGTCAAATACAAGCTGTAATTCGGTCTCGCCTTTTAGCAATGGGTTATAGCGTACATCGTAAAGTAATGGCGCTGCACTAGCTGTTTTCACAACAAAAAGAGTCAATATGACAAAGAACATCGTTTGAAAGCGATGATGCCAAAGTACATCCTTATACATGTGTGTTTTACCTTTTTTATTATTAATTTGCGCCATTATTTGCCGCCTCTAACATTTCCAATTTAGTCAGCCGCTCTTTCCAACAACCCGACCCATCAGGGATTAATTCCACTAATTCTACATAATCACTACTTACAGACTTAACTTTACCGTCATAGGTCCCTAAGTAATTATTTATCGTTACTCTATGCAGCGTTTCATCTGCTGCGGTGATCAATGCCCACATTTGTCCGTTAGAGCCTAACGTCCCTTTCATAGATAGGTTATCGAGCGGGTATTTTTCTAGCGGCTCTCTCACTCTATCAGGGTCAGGGTGTAAACAATTTTTAATTTGCGTTAGTTTATTTTGAATAATTTCAGGTTGTGGTGCTACAAAAGGGCTTCGCAATTGTGATGCATTATATTCAAAATGTTCAAACTGAGTTAATTCGGGTATTTCCTCAACTTTAGCCGTGGTACTGGCTTTAACTTGATTAATAAACTCTTTTTGCTCAGACGTATCGTCATTACAACCTGCTAAAAATAAAATAGACAGCGATAATAAAGGGACTAATCTCACTTTTTAACCCCTTCTTCATAACGATATGTTTTTGCTACTACACTGAATGTTAGTTGTTTTTCACCAGATGATACAATCGAAAAGTCATGTAAACTAACAATTCGTGGTAATTGGGCTACTTTTCCAACAAATTCACCGAACTCATGGTAAGTGCCTATAACTTCAATTTTTATAGGGAGCTCTGTGTAAAACTCTTTTTCGACTTCCGGTAACCAACCAATTTTTAAAAATGTTAAACCGCTGGTAGTCCCTACATAAGATAAATCATCAAGTAGACCCGGTGTTTCATTTGATGTAGGTAGCCGCTTTAACAATTGAGAAAACTTATCTTCCATATCAACCATTTGCTGACGATATACATCAAGTTTACTAGCTACGGCATATTTAGCTCTATAAGTGCTACGTAGCTCCACTTCTTTTGCTACAGCACTGTGGTAGCTGTCTATTTCATCAGATACCAATAAGCTATAGCTAAAAAATAACACTAAACCGGCGACAAATAAGCAGCAAATTGCTTTTACTGCAACAGGCCATTCACCCACATTATCGAGCTCAATTTCATTCCAATCTATTTCATTTAGAGCTTTTAAATCAAGGTTCATCACTTACCTCACCAATTTCATCAAATGCTTTTACATAAAACTCCATATTAAAATCACTAAGTAACCGTGATGCCTGATCGCCTGCCACAATACCTTGCATGGTGGGTCTTTCTAATAAGTATGAGCCTTGCACCTGACGCAGCATCGTAGATAAGCGATTGTTTGATTCACTTCGACCAAGTACATGTATTTGTCTACCGCGGCGCTCAAGCTTAGTGAGATATACCCCTTGAGGAACAATCTTCGCCACCTCATCCATAATTTGAGTGCCTAAATTACGACTGCTTTGCAACTCTTCGATTAATCGCATACGTTGTTGTAAATTTTCTTTTCGTTTATCAAGATCTCGAATTTCACTAATTTTTTTATCAAGCATGCTTATTTCTGAACTGAGATAGTTATTTTTTAAGTTTTGGCCATCTTTTAAACCTGCATAAAAAGAACTAAGCAGGTACATACATGCAAAGCAACCAATGACCACCGCAACTATAATTGTGATGAACTTCTTCTTAGACTCTTCACGTTGCAACTCGCGCCAAGGCAGTAAATTTATATGTGGCATGATGAAAAGCTCCTTAATGCCAAACCAGTAGCGATTGCAAACTGTGTTCTATTTCGCTGCATTATATTTCGGTCTACTTTTGGTGAAATTTCCATATTTGCAAACGGTTCAGCTACAACAGCATGAATACCCAGCTCCTCTATTAATAAACGATCGAGCCCTTCGATCATCGATGTGCCACCGGTTAGTACAATATAATCAACTTGATCTTTACCTGTGGTTGTTAAAAACATTTGTACCGCACGTCGCACTTGCTGCAATAATGATGTTTGAAACGGTGCAAGTACTTCAAAAGTGTAGTTAGGGGGTAAATCACCTGTTGTTTTACCTATCTCAGCCTCATCAAAGCTCTTGTTATAGTATGACACGATACTATTGGTGTATTGGTCACCACCAAACACTTGGTCGCGGGTGTAAATTGTTTCACCGGCTTGCACCACACTTACCAACATCAACACCGCGCCAATATCTACCACTGCAACACACTTATTAAAGGCGTCACTTGGGAGTTGCTGATAATACACATCCATTGCTCGGCTCAATGCATAGCTTTCTACATCAACCACTTTAGCGGTTAAGTTTGCAGCTTCAAGTGCACCTACACGCGCCTCGACGCTCTCGGTACGCGCAGCAGAGAGTAGTACATTCATTTTACTGGGATCGGCTTCATTAGTAGAAAGCTTTTCGAAATCTAAGCTCACTTCGTCGAGGGGATAAGGGATTAAGCTGTCAGCCTCAATTTCAATTTGTGACTCTAATTCAGCGTCACTTAATGAAACATCCATAAAAATAACTTTGGTGATAACAGTTTGTCCTGATACAGCGACTGCCGCAGATTTTAGCGATTTTGGTAGTTTTCTTTTTAATTTTGTAATCACATTACCAATTGCTTCAATATCTTGAATTGAGCGCTCGCTCATCGCGCCTTTAGGCATAGGTTCAATTGCAAGTGCTTCTAGTCGAAATCCCGTTTCAATTTCACTTAAAAGCACTGCTTTGATAGAGTGCGATCCGATATCAATTCCGACCATCGCAGCTGATGGCTTTTGAAATAGTTGACTTAGCATGTTTGCAACTTGACCTTTGTTTTAATAATAAACAAGTTATAATTTTTTTAGTAAAAAATATTATTCATTTTTTAATCAATATATACTAGCAGTCTAAACTCGCAATTGGGAGTCCATTTAGGGAAATATAAGTGATTTTATTAAAACGAACATTACAATTTTTTATCATTTGCACGTTAATTGGTCTGATCACTTTAATCAGCCTTTATTATTACGTTAAACCTGATATCCCCAGTGTGCAAGTTTTAAAAGACGTGCAATTACAAACCCCTATGCAGGTCTTTACAAAAGATGGACTGTTAATCAATCAATTTGGTGAAAAACGCCGCATCCCTGTCACCATAGACGAAATTCCGCAACCTTTAATTGATGCCTTTTTAGCAACAGAAGATAACCGTTTCTATGACCATATAGGCATTGATCCCATAGGTATTGTTCGATCCGCTATTGTCTTAATTTCAACAGGTGAAAAAAAACAAGGCGCGAGTACAATCACCATGCAGCTCGCTCGTAACTTTTTCTTAACACGAGAAAAGGCATATATTCGTAAAGTTAAAGAGATTTTTATAGCGCTACATATTGAAAGTGTATTAACAAAAGACGAAATTCTTGAGCTTTACCTTAATAAAATAGAACTAGGTAATCGTGCATTTGGTATTGGTGCAGCTGCTCAAGTTTATTACGGCAAAGAGCTAAAAGACCTCACTCTTGCACAAATGGCAATGATTGCAGGTTTACCTAAAGCGCCCTCTGCGCTTAATCCTATTCGTAACCCCATAAGAGCTAAAGCACGTCGTAATGTAGTGCTTGGTCGCTTACTTACAGAAAACTATATAACACAAAAACAATACAACGAAGCAACCAGCCAACCTATCACCGCGTATTTTCACGGTGCCGAGATAGACCTGTACGCGCCTTACATCTCTGAAATGGTTCGTGCAGAGATGGTTAAGCGTTATGGTGTAGATAAAGCTTATAATTCTGGTTTTAAAATATTTACCTCTGTAGAGTCTAAAGTACAAAAGGCTGCGCAAACGGCTTTAGTAAATAATTTACATAACTACGATATGCGCCATGGCTTTCGTGGGCCTGTAGACGTGCTATGGGACCCAGAAACACAACCAGCCTTAGGTGAGCAACAAATACTAGAAAAGCTAAAACCAGTTAAAGTAATTGCTGATTTGCACGCTGCGGTGGTATTAAACGTGTCTGAAAAAACCGCTGACGTTATTTTAAAAAATGGCCAATACACCACACTTAATTGGGATAATTTAAAATGGGCGCGCAAATATATTACTCGCTACCGTCAAAGTTTTGCTCCTAAAGCCGCTACTGACATTCTTACCCCAGGCATGCAAATATGGCTACGTAAAAATAACGACGACAGTTACCTGCTAAGCCAAATACCTGAAGCGGCCAGTGCACTTGTTTCACTCGACCCACAAGATGGTCGTATTAAAGCCATAGTGGGCGGTTACAGTTTTGAACAAAGCCAATACAATCGAGCGGTACAAGCTAAACGTCAAGTTGGCTCTAATATCAAACCCTTTATTTATTCTGCTGCGCTTAAAAATGGCTATACATTGGCCTCTATTTTAAACGATGCGCCAATAAACCAATGGGATAAAAGTTTAGGTGTAGCGTGGCGGCCAAAAAACAGCCCTGCGGTTTATAATGGCCCTATACGTATTCGCCGTGCACTAGCACAATCTAAAAATGTTATTTCTGTGCGTTTGCTGCGCGGTGTAGGGCTGCAGCGCACGGCCGATCACTTACTTAAGTTTGGCTTTAAAGATGAGGACATTAACCGCAGTGAATCCTTAGCATTAGGGAGTGCATCAATCACGCCATTAGAGCTTGCTCGCGGCATGAGCACATTTGCTAATGGTGGCCACTTAATTGAACCTTACTTTATATCTGAAATTCAAGATGCCTATGGTAATGTACTATTTAAAGCATCCCCTGCTCTTGCTTGCGATGAAGACGAGCTATTACCCGTCTCTCAAGCTACGGATAGCTTTGCCAACAATAACCTAGATACCGATACAGCAGATGAGCAAGCCATACAACCACATTGTGCACCACGTGTTATATCAAAGCAAAATGCTTTTTTAATTGCTGAGGCAATGCACAGCGCTGTATGGGGTGGCGGTAGCTGGACACATAAAACAGGCTGGAGCGGGACTGGTTG
Source organism: Pseudoalteromonas sp. S3785 (assembly GCF_005887365.1). Taxonomy (NCBI): domain Bacteria; kingdom Pseudomonadati; phylum Pseudomonadota; class Gammaproteobacteria; order Alteromonadales; family Pseudoalteromonadaceae; genus Pseudoalteromonas; species Pseudoalteromonas sp. S3785. Next base: position 79,602 of record NZ_PNCT01000048.1, read on the forward strand.
GCGTGCGCAAGCATTAGATAGGCGCGATCTATCGGGTAAAACAGGCACAACGAATGACTCTGTTGATACTTGGTTTAGCGGCTTTAACCGCAATGTAGCAACGTCTGTATGGGTGGGTTTTGACAACCCAGGAAACTCGTTAGGACGCTCAACCTATAATAACAACCTAGATAGCAGCCAAATCTCTGGTGCTGAATCGGGCGCTAAAACGGCACAACCAGCTTGGATTGATTTTATGAAAGTGGCCCTTGAGGGCACACCAGAAGCGCCAATAGAGCCCCCTGAAGGACTCGTTTCAATTCGTATCGATTTAAAAACAGGTTTGTTAAGTCATAAAAACGACTACACCAGTCGCTTTGAATATTTTGAAAAAGGCACAGCCCCAACAAAATATGTACTGTCTCAGCCAACTGATATTTTTGAAGAAGATACAAAAACAGAAGAAGAGTTATTCTAAAAATCAAAAACGGCAGCTTATACCAATCCACATAATTAAGTGATCTATTTTGAGGATGGATAAACGTGTTGATAGTAAGGCAAAAAATT